>JBAXCM010000070.1:0-13421 GCA_037141475.1 Verrucomicrobiota bacterium
GCCGCCGCCGCCCCCAGACCCCCGCTGTGGGCAGTTGCCGTCGCGGCCAATCCCGGCCTGCCCAACCTGCACCGGGTCGGCCCGACGCTTTATCGGAGCGCGCAACCGACGAAGGAAGGATTCGTTTATCTGGGCAAACGGCCAAGTTTGGTGCACGAGGACCCGCCGATCAAGACGGTCGTCTCGCTGCGTGCGTTCAACGACGACGCCCCTCCGGCGGCAGCGCTTGCGGGCATGAGATTCGAGCAAATCCGTTGTAAAACCTGGCATCCTGAAGACGAGGACGTGATCAAATTCCTCCGCATCGCCACTACCCCGGAACTCCAACCCGTCCTCGTCCACTGCCAGCACGGGTCGGACCGCACCGGCACGATGGTCGCGATCTATCGAATCACCCAGGATGGCTGGACGAAGGCTCAGGCGATTGACGAGATGGTCAATGGCGGGTTCGGCTTCCACCCAATGTGGCAAAACCTGCGCCGCTACATCGAGCGCCTCGACGTGGACGCCATCAAGAAGCAAGTCGCCAAACATGGGCGCTGGCCCTGATCACTTGTAGCGGCGCGTCTATGACCGCCGCTGCCCATGACAGACGCGCTTGGCTTTCTCGCATTTTCGCAGGAGGTCAGGAACTGTGAGGTCAGGAGTTGGGGGAGAAATCCTCGGATTGGCAACGGTGCCGCTTGCCCTTGAGCGGGGTATGGCTAGGATTGGGGCGTCCGATGTCTCAATCTTTCGTCCACCTTCACCTTCACTCTGAATTTTCCCTGCTGGATGGCATGATCCGCACCAAGGATTTGGCCAAACGCGCGGCGCAACTGGGAATGCCCGCTGTGGCCATGACCGATCACGGGAACCTGTACGGAGCGGTCCAATTTTACAAGGCCTGCAAGGACCAAAAAATCAAGGCCATCCTGGGTTGTGAGATCTATCTGGCACCGACCACCATTGAGGACCGTCGCGAGATTCCCGGCCGCAAGCGCGCCACCCATTTGACGCTGCTGGCGGAGACCAACGAAGGCTGGGCCAATCTCAGCAAGTTGGTGACCAAGGGGCACCTCGACGGGCTTTATCATGGCAAGCCGCGGGTGGACCGCCAGGCGCTGCGTGAATATGCCAAGGGGGTCATTTGCCTGAGTGGCTGCATTTCCGGGCCGGTCAATGAGTGGTTGCTGGCTGGCGATGAGGACAAGGCCCGCGAAGTGCTCGTCGAGCTTTGTGATGTCTTTGGCAAGGACAATACCTACGTCGAGATCCATAACCACGACCTCGAACCCGAACGCCGCGTCACCCCAGGCTTGCTCAAGCTCGCCGCCGAGTTGGGCCTCAAGCCGGTGGCCACCAATGACGTGCATTTCCTCAAACCACAGGATCGCGAGGCCCATGACGTGATGTTGTGCATCGGCACCGGCCACCTGCTCATTGATGAAAACCGGATGCGTTATTCGCCCGAGCTGTATTTCAAGACAGCGGAGGAAATGCGTGCTCTGTTTGCGGATGTGCCGGGTGCCTGCGATGCCACTCTCGAGATTGCCGAGCGCTGCAACGTCACCCTCAAGCTTGATGCCACATCGTCGGAAAAATACCCGCAATTCGGCACCCCGGACGGCAGTCCCCGCGAGGAGTATTTCATGAAAGTCTGCCGCGAGGGCCTCGTCAAACGCTACGGCGAAGAACGCGCCAACGACCCCGAACTCGCCGCCCGCCTCAAGTACGAGGTCGATACCATCAATCAGCTGGGTTTTTCCTCGTACTTCCTCATCACCGCCGATTTCATCCAATGGGCCCGCGACCAGGGGATCCCGGTGGGCCCGGGCCGCGGCTCGGCTGCCGGCTCCCTCGCCTCCTATGCCGTCGGCATCACTGATATCTGCCCGATCCGCTTCGGCCTCCTCTTCGAACGTTTCCTCAATCCCGAGCGCATCAGCCCGCCCGACGTTGACATCGACTTTTGCCAGAGCCGCCGCGGCGAAGTCATCGAATATGTCCGCCAAAAGTATGGCGAACGCTGCGTTTCCCATATCATCACCTACGGCACCATGGGCGCCAAGAGCGTCGTTCGCGACGTCGCCCGCGTCATGGGCATGTCCTACAACGACGGCGACCGACTCTCCAAACTCATCGATCCGAAGCCTAGCGACGAGGATGACAAAAAGCAATTCGGGCCGTCGATTCTGGCCCGCGAATGGGTCAAAAATAACGAACTGCACGAACTCATCGAGAGCAGCTCGTCCTATCAGGAATTGTGGAACTACGCCCTCAAGCTCGAAGGCCTCAACCGCAACGTCGGCGTCCATGCTGCTGGCATCGTCATCGGCGACCGCCCACTCGATGAGCACGTCCCGCTGACCCGCGGCAACGAGGGCGAAGTGGTGACCCAGTACGCCATGAAGGCCATCACCGATGTGGGCCTGCTCAAAATGGACTTTCTCGGGTTGAAAAACCTAACAGTCATCCAGGAGGCGGTGCAGCATATCCGCCGCCACACTCCGGACTTTGCCATCGAGACAGTGGCGCTGGATGACGCGAAGACGTTCGACTTGCTCAACCGCGGTGAGACGATGGGCGTGTTCCAGCTGGAAAGCGGCGGCATGGTGGAAACCTGCCGCAAGTATGCCATCGATAAAATTGATGATATCATTGACTTGCTGGCGGTCTATCGGCCGGGAGCCATGCAGTTTATCGATCAGATGCTCGACGTGAAAAAAGGCCGCAAAAAGGCCATGTACGAACACCCGCTGCTGGAAAAAATTTGCGGTGACACCTACGGGGTGATGATCTATCAGGAACAAGTGCAGAACGCCGCCAAGGTGCTGGCCGGTTACACACTCGGGGGTGCTGACCTGTTGCGCCGAGCGATGGGCAAAAAGGACGCCAAGGAAATGGAGCAGCAGCGAGCCAAATTTGTCGAGGGTTGCGAGGCGGCCAACGGCATCAGTCGCAAGCTGGCCGACCAGATATTCGACAAGATCGCGATGTTTGCCGGCTATGGGTTCAACAAGTCGCACTCGGCTTGTTATGGCCACATTTCGTATTGGACGGCCTATCTGAAGACCAATCACACGGTGGAGTTCATGGCGGCGCTGTTGTCTAACGAAATCCAGAACACCGATAAGATCGGCGTGTTTGTTTCCGAATGCCACCGCATGGCGCTTGATATATTGCCGCCCGACCTCAATGCCTCGCAGCTGCGCTTCGCTCCGGAAACCGGCCCTAACGGAAAATCATCGATCCGCTACGGCCTCGCCGCTATCAAAAACTGCGGCGAGGGCGCGATGGCCGCCGCCATCCAGGAACGCGAGCGCAGTGGCCGGTTCTCCTCGCTGGAGGATTTTTCGTCGCGGCTCGATTCCAAGGTCGTCAATAAGCGGATCCTCGAAAATCTGGTGAAGGCCGGAGCTTTTGATTGGACTGGCGAGACCCGTGCCGGCATGTTTGGTCGGCTTGAACAAGTCATCTCGGCCTCCTCATCGCTGCAACGCGACCGCGCCTCCGGCCAAGTCTCGATGTTTGACGCCATGGACTTTGCCGCGCCGGCCCGCACCGCCAAAGCCGGACGAGGCAGCAAGGCTGCAGAGGAATGGTCCAAGGACGAACGCCTCGCCCATGAAAAGGAATTGCTAGGTTTCTACGTTACCGGCCACCCGCTCGACAAGTTTCGCAGCGTGATTGATTCGGACCGTTACCGGCGGCTCGGTCTCATCGAGGATTTGGAAATGACCAACCCCCGCGACCGCTTTCCCTTCGCCGGCATGGTCCGCAGCATGGAGGGCAAAACGACCAAAAATGGCAAACCTTTCGGGGTGTTAGTGCTGGAGGACTTCACCGGCAGCGCCGAAATCATGCTGTGGGGCGAAACCTTCGTCCCCGCTCGCGACGCCGGTATGCTGGAAGCTGGGAAAATCCTCAAACTCAAGTGTGCGATCCAAGTGGACGACCGCACCGGTGCCCGCCGCCTCACCGGTTATGAGATCGCTGAACTCAAGCCAAAGCGCGCTCTGGCCAATGGCAAGGGCCCGCTGGAACTGATGCTGTGGACGGCCCGCCACAGCGAACGAGATCTGGATGACATCGGCTTCATCATTGCCGGTTACCCCGGCCACACACCGGTGCTTCTTCACTTCCAAAATAGTGCAGGCCGCCGCCTAACCGTCGAACTCGGTAGCGCCTTCAACGTCAAGCGAAGCGTCGAACTCGAAGACGAACTCGCCCGCTGGATCGAGGAATAACTGCCAACAGAACTCAGTGTGTGCAACCTCGCCTTCAACCACGGAGCGAGCAAGTCGCATTTCCCAAATTGTCGAATTCAGGCGGATGAGGAATGCATCTAGCAAATGTTGCCATGCTAGAACTCCTTCCCATCGACCCGCATCAATGATGGGCCGATCTGCGTACACCGCCAAGGTCGGTTGGTACGATGGAACACCTTTGACAGCGGGTTCACAATACACCGACATCAATGCCCACTGGACGGCCGTCGGTTCGGTCGCCTTTGCCACTGGGACCATGGCGGGCTACAATGGCTATTTCGATACACGCGGTATCTCTTACCCGGATTCGCTCGGGCTGGCTGGAAAAAATGTGTGGCTGTGGGTGACCAATGGCTCCAATGGGAATATTCTCATGGAAGCCACCAGCGCTGTGACTGCCGGCTTTGGCTACAGATTCCATATCGCGAGCGATGTTCCAAACACAGGCTTTGTTGATGTGAGCGCCAGAAATAGAGACGGTTGGACGCTCTTCCTTGGCACCTTCACTCCAACTGGAGCGAATGCGGCCTATGGGGGCTCATACGTCATGACTATCCCTGAGACCTCGACAGGACTCCTCGGCGCGTTTGGCGCGTTCACTCTCCTTCGCCGTCGTCGTGCTTGATCGTCACCGACATTCGTCCGGTGATTTTGAATACTTCAGAAATTACACCGCAATTGAACTCAGCAGGTCGCGCATCCGGTGATGATACTGAGGAATCCTTAGGTTGGAATTCTATGATTTCACCACAAAGAACTCAAAGATCACAAAATGGCTCATTTCTTTGTGGTCTCTGTGCTCTTTGTGGTTCGTCTTCATCCTCTTGCGTCTTCAAGTGTTGCGTCTTGGGTCTCAGGCGAAGCCTCTCTAGAAATATCAATCGATTGAAAATCAACGTGTTGCACGTGCCAATCGGCCGCCAACCGAGCCCCAAAACCCGCCTCCGAAAAAAAATCGTCGATTTCGAAAATTTTTCTTGCGGGGAGGGGGGTAAAACGCTTCCTTGTTCTCGAAACGTCTGAGTGTGCGTTTCGCTTGTGTCCCACAAACGTGGGACTCGCGCCACCCAGAAACACCCAAACCACTAAATCCAAAAAACATCACAATCCCCTAACCAGCCTGACAAATCTATGAAAACACTAACATACTCCATCTTCGCTGCCGCACTCGCCTGCGGTTTCGCGTCGGCCACCACCACCGCGTACACCACTCCGGTGGGCTACGTGACCACTCCAATCGCCCCGAGTCAGTTCACATTTGTGGGCCTGACCGTCCACAACCCGACCATCAGCGCCGGTGTGTTGGCTAGCGCAAGCGCAAGTCCCAAGTCTGTCACCGTCACTGGTGTCGATTTCGTGGCCCTCCTTGGAGCTCCCGGTTCCGGAACTTACATCTTGGAATTGGCCGACGGCACAATCCAGGAAATCATCAATTGGACCAGCGGCGGTGTCTTGAACACGGTTGACAATATCACTGGCAAAGTGGTCGCTGGTACCACCACCTACAAACTTCGCAGAGCTTCCACCGTCTCCGATGTCTTCGGTGCCAACAATAGCGCCGGACTCACTCCTGATAGAGTCGGTGATTACACAACGAACACTGATTTGCTTTATGTCTTCGTTGATGGTGCCTTGAAAATCGTCTATTATTATAATGACGGAACGACAACTGGTTGGTTTGACGCTGACGGTAACGATGCTTCCAACTATCCACTCGTTTACGCAGACGGCTTCTATGTCAAGAGGACTGCTGGATCGACGATCAGTTTGGTGACCACGGGTGAAGTAAAGCAAGCACCTACTTCAGGTATTGTTAGTCACGGTTGGAATTTCTTGAGCAGCGTCGCGCCAGCTGGGCTCACTCTTGGAACATCCGGCTTGAATAACTTCCTTACGGCGGACGCAATTGGAGACTACCAGTCTGTTTGCGACAACGTGTATCTCTACACGCCAGCTCTGAAAATTTGCTACTACTACAACGATGGAACCACCACTGGTTGGTTTGACTCTGATGGTAACGATGCAACCAACGAAAAGGTTGAGGGTGCCTTCCTTATATTGGACCGTGGTACCACAAAGCCTTACACTCTCTCCATCCCGGCTTCGTACACAAATCCCTGAGTTCCTGCAGAATAATAATCCAAACCAAACCAAACTAAACTAAATTAATGAAAATGAAATTATCACTACTTGCTATCTCAACCGCACTGGCTGTAAGCGCATCAGCCGCATCCTACTCATTTAGTAATGGCTCCGGTTCGACCGCATCGGGTATTTCCGACATGTCGGGGAACACCTTCTCGAGTTCGGTTGCTGCTGGAACTGCCTTCGCCTCTGGTGGTGGCACATCGGCTGGAGCTGGTGTCGTTGGGATTGGCATCTTCTCCACTGACAGTTTGAACGGCTTGGGCGCTGCTGCTCTGATTGCCGATTTCACCAGTCTCACAGGCGTGACCAGTGCATTTGCGGTCTCTGGTGCCACGGGTAACCGCGGGATCTTCTCCTCAACTGCATCAAACATTACGATTACTGGTACCGCCTTTGAGAATAAGAATATGTATTTGTTCGCTGGCAATGGCACGACATTTGCACTCTCAACGCAGTTCTTGGTTGTCAAATTGGCGACTCAATTCCTGGGTTCGGACGATTCTATTCCTACTGCGACGGCTGAGCTTTTCAGGCCGACTGGTGGCCCTGCAGCCACGACACTGCTGCTTGGTACCAATGTTGCAAATGTTCAAACAGCTAACACTGATGCTTCAATCACTCCCGGTTGGGCGATGGTGACCGTTCCTGAAAGCTCCACGGCTCTCCTTGGAGCGCTTGGTGCCCTCGCTCTTCTTCGCCGCCGCCGCTAAGGGTTCGCGAGTTTAGAACATTTACAAATCTAAGCTGAGAGGCGGGCGAGAGCCCGCCTCTCCTTTTTCAAACCCGTTCTTGCTGATGTCATGAGTTCTCTGGTAGTTCGTCTTGCCTCCTGTTTTTCAATCGCAGCGCTGTGTGCCTCTTGTGACAAGCGGCAAGACACGGGCCCGTCGGCGTCCGGCGGCGATGCGGATTCCGCTGCAGTGCGTGCCGGGCATTCACCACGAGTCGAAGTGCCGACGTCCCGCCAGGGGTTTCGCAAGGTCCTTGCCCACGCCATGGAGATCGAATCGCCCGAGGCCCGCGACCAAGCCCTTGCGGAACTCGTTCGAAATGCACTGAAGCCTGCGCCTGATTTGGCCGCCGAGGCAATCAATCAATTGTCCAGCGGCAGCGGTGAGAAATTGGCCCTGTTCCGGTATTGCGCAAATCTCCTTGCAAAACAAAATCCTGAGGTGGCTCTCACATGGGCGTCGTCGCTAGCGTCAGAGAAGGACAAAGCCGCTATGAAAGCGGAAATCGCCTTGATCCTGATGGCCACAGAACCGGAGCGCGCCATCCAATTGATCACTCCCTCTGACATCACATCGAGTGCGCCCGATGGAGCGGCAGAGCAAATTCTCCGAAAATGGACGGCCACCGCCCCGGCCGATGCCATCGCCTGGGTCTTCAAGTCTCCTTCCGCCGAGTCTCGCAAAGCCGCTGTTGAAGTCGTCACCTCCCAGTGGCTGATGGCCGATTCAAAAGCGGCCTATGCATGGATGGGGGAGCTCAATAGCGAATCGACCCGCAAGGAGGCCACTTGCGCCATGGCTGAGTTTCTCGTCAAGCAGTTGCCGCCTATCCGGGAAATATTGCTCGAGCCGGCGCCCCCCGCAATTCGCAGCGGGCTCGAGCAACAAGTGAATCAAATCGCGCCGGGTGAGAAAAATGAAAGCCCGCTCCCCGCCGAAATCCCACCCGCCACCGGCGAAGCGCCACCCGCCACTGAGGAAGTTCCGGCCGCCACCGGCGAAGCGCCGCCCGTCACCCCACCTGATGAGAAACCTTGAGCCATGACTGAAATGAATTCTCCAAATGATGAGTTAAACAAATGAAAACAATATCCATACTTATAGCTTCGGCAGCGTTAGTTGCTAGCTCGTCGGCCGCATCTTATGTCTATAATAATGGTGCCAGCTTGAACGCATCGGGTATCGCTGATGTTGTGGGAAACACGTTTTCGAACAGTACGCCTGCTGGATCCGCGTTTCCTAGCGGTGGGGGCATTTCGGCGGGACCAGGAGTGGTTGGAATCGGCATCTTTTCCACCGATAACCTCGAAGGTTTGGACACTCAGAGTTTGATCGCGGATTTCACTAGTCTCACGGGCTTGACCAATTCGTTTGCAGCCGCTGGGCCTCTGGGTAATCGCGGGATGTTTTCATATAATGCGATAAGCATTCCCATTGCTGGCACGGTCTTTGAGAACAAAAATATGTATTTGTTCGCTGGAAATGGTACCACGTTTTCAAATTCGACGGAGTTTCTGGTGGTTAAATCGGCGACTCTATTTCTAGCCTCTGACGATAACATTCCAACTCCTATAACTGAGATTCTCAGGCCGACGGGTGGGACGGCTGAGACGACGCTCTTGCTAGGTACCAATGTTCCAAATGTCCAAACAACGAATACGGATGCTTCAATCACTCCCGGTTGGGCGATGGTGACCGTTCCTGAAAGCTCCACGGCCCTTCTCGGAGCGTTTGGTGCCCTCGCTCTTCTTCGCCGCCGTCGCTGAGGAGAGTATGACATGCATCGCTATGTAGGATATTTTTTAAGGTGCCTGCTTGACTTTTTTCTCGCCCTCCCCGTAAGGGGTGTTGTAGTTTTCGAATTATGGATAGGAAATGTCCAATCCGAGGCGTCAAAGGCGTTGAAGCTGTCATCCTGTACGGGTGTTTGCGGGATAGTGGGGTGATGGGATGGCTCGAATCAATCGTCAGAGATTGGGTTGCGAGGTAAGCGCTCAATGGGTGGGCGTTGGAAGCTGCTGGCCGGGGTTGCATAGATAGCATACACAGGTGTGTATGTTACTTATGAGTCGGCGCGCTTCAGCTCAGACAGACCGTGGCTTCAACGTCCAAGACCGGTCCGGCAGCGGTGGCTGGTTTCCAGCGGGACGGCAGTAACGCGCTGAGGTCGTCTTGGTTGGTCATGCACGGCAGGCGTTTGAGCACGTCGGCGAGGTAGGCTTCCGGGTTGTGGCCGTGGTGCCAGGCACATTCCGCTATAGGAGAGTGGCTCGAGGATGTCGGCGACCACTTTATAAGGCAGCTGAAAGTTCCTGGTGGGGGGCGCGTATTTCCCCCAGCCAATTCCATTTTTGGCCGCCATGAGAATGATCCGTCCACTTGCCCTGCCTGCCATGCTCCTGCTCGGGAACATCGGTTTGCCTGCAGCGGAACCCCACCTCGTCCTGGTGGAATGCGAGGGCTTCGCATCCCACGGTGGCTGGGTGCTCGACCAACAATTCATGGATCAGATGGGCTCGCCTTACCTGCTCGCCCACGGACTGGGCAGACCGGTGGCCGACGCCACCACCACGGTGACCGTCACCACTCCAGGTAGCTATCGCGTGTGGGTCCGTACCAAAGACTGGGTCGCCCCATGGCAAGCCCCCGGCAACCCCGGCCGCTTCCAACTCGTCATTGATGGAAAACCCCTTGCCACCACCTTCGGCACCGAAGGCACTGAGTGGCACTGGCAGGACGGCGGTTTGATCGAACTGGCCAGCTCAGCAAAGCTTGCGCTCCACGACCTAACCGGGTTTGAGGGCCGCTGTGACGCCATCTTGCTCACCTTCGACCCTGCCTACACACCGCCTAACACGGTCTCTGAAATGACCCCGTGGCGGCGGCACCTGCTCGGCCTGCCCGATGCCCCCGAAGACGCTGGCAGCCACGACCTCGTAGTCATCGGAGGCGGCATGGCCGGCACCTGTGCCGCGCTTGCAGCCGCTCGCCTAGGCCTTGATGTCGCCCTGGTTCAAGACCGTCCGGTGCTCGGTGGTAACAATTCCTCGGAGGTCCGCGTCTGGCTAAACGGCAACACTTGTTTCCCGCCTTACTCACATATCGGTGCCATCGTCAAGGAACTTGAACCCGCCAAACGCGCCCATTACGGCGAGTCTAATAGCGCAGACAAATACGAGGACCAGCGACGCCTCGACCTCGTCCGCAACCAACCAAACCTCACCCTGCTCACCGAGTACCGCGTTAACCAAGTGGCCGCCTGTAACCAACGGATCAGCGCGGTGACCGCCCAGCACACCCGTAGCGGCCGCCGCATTGAGCTGCGCGGCCGTTGGTTTGTTGACGCCACAGGCGACGGCGAGGTCGGTGCACGGGCTGGTGCTGATTTCGACATGACCCTAGCAGGTCACATGGGTGTTTCTAATCTCTGGTACCCTCAACTCGATTGCGGCTGTGACGACAAGGATGCAATCAATTCCTCGCTGGCTGACACCGGCCAGCCCTCACCGTTCGCCCGGTGCCCGTGGGCGATCGATTTGTCTAACAAGGAATTCCCTGGCCGCACAGGCGGCAACGGATTGCAAAACCTAGGGGTCTGGTATTGGGAGTCGGGTTTCGACCGTCACCCGATCGACGAGGCCGAGTTGATGCGCGACCAGAATCTACGGGCGATGTATGGTGCTTGGGACGCGCTCAAGAACGTAGATAAGCTCTATCCGAATCATCGTTTGGGATGGGCGGCATTCATAGCTGGCAAGCGGGAATCGCGCCGCTTGCTCGGCGATTTGGTCGCAACGGAGACAGATTTCCGCAAGGCTGTGCCCTACCCTGACGGATGCGTCCCCTGCACCTGGCCGATTGACCTGCACTTATCTGATCCGAGATACCGCGCTGCCAATGGCGGGGATGCCATCTTTTCGAGTGCCACGACCAGCAAGGAGTATCATTACGCCGGGCCTTACTGGTTGCCGTATCGTTGCCTTTACAGCCGCAACATTAGCAACCTGTTCATGGCCGGGCGCGATATCAGCGTAACTCATCAGGCCCTCGGTCCGGTGCGGGTGATGCGCACTTGTGGCATGATGGGTGAAGTGGTCGGCATGGCCGCCGCTGTCTGCAAGCGCCACGATACGTCTCCCCGCGGGGTTTACCAAGAACACCTCGCGGATCTTCAGGAACTCATGAAACAAGGTGCCAGCAAGCCCCGGCAGTCGGCCCGTTAGGGTAACCCAATTGTTTTCAGTCTTTATGGTCGTCCACGTCGGGGAAATGTTTCCTTTGGCAATCGGGACAAATGCCATGAGTGAATCTGAGGCCGGAATGTTCGGACACATATTGTTCGAGTTGGCTCCAATAGCCACTATCTTTGCGAACCTTGCTGCACCAGGCACAGACCGGAAGGAGTTCCTGCAAACTCTTCACCTCGGCGTCCTGCGCGGCTTTGAGATTGGCCCGGGCATCCACGCTTTCCGTCACATCGATGCAACTTCCGATGTAACCAGCGAAGTGTCCCTCGGCATCGTTGAAGGGCACACCGCGATCGAAGAGCCAGCGGTACTCGCCATCAGAGCGGCGCAAGCGGTATTCCATCTCGAAGACTTCCTGGCGGGCAAATGCGCGGGTGTACCTGTTCAAGCAATGATCCAAATCATCGGGATGCACCCCGCTGGCCCAGCCATTGCCCATTTCCTCCTCCATGGTGCGCCCGGTAAATACCAGCCACCGGGCATTGAAGTAGTCACATCCCATCGTCAGGTCAGCCCGCCAAATCAAAATCGGTGCCTGTTCGACGAGGGTCTTGTATTCGGTGAATTGCAGGTCTCGTGTCGTCATCAGGGCAATCGTCACTTTTTTGGGGCGGGTTTGGTCACGGGAATATCCTGACAGGTGGCGATGCGTGCCCGGTTAGAGGCGTCATCGAAGTAAGCATAGATCAGGAAGCGCATGCCTGGGGCGAAGCGCAGGAGGTTTTCGTTGACGGTTCGCCAGGAGTCATCCTGGTGGAACTCGGCGAGTAGGGGGCCCATGTTGAAGGCATCGAGGTTTTTCGGGCGGTCGAAGGTGTGAGCCATGCCGGTGTGGAGGGTGACCGGGTTGTCGTCGATGGTGAAACGGACGTCTTGGCTGCAGAAGTTTGCGACCAGAGCACCGCTATCCGGGAAGTTGGCAGGGAAATCCTCGATCACAAATGTCCGCCATGGTGGGGAATCGTTCGCATTTGCTGCTGGCGCAAATACCACGATTGCGGTTTTCACGTTGGCTGGAATCGTGGCGAGTGCGGCCGGTTTGAGGTCCGACGCCGTCAAAAAGGTGATGGCATCACCCTTGGCGTGGCAAATGACAGGTGCGGAAAATGTGTTAGGCGGGATAATGCAGGGGATTTTTGTGCCCTTGGCCGAGAGATTCAGCAGCGGTGGGGGGGCGGCCGCACCCTCGAGGCAAAGCAAACGGCAACTCACTTTGCGGGCATCTTGGGAGTTACCCAAAGCGGAACACAGCACAAACAAACAAATGCATAACAGGCGCATCAGGGGAGGTTTGGTGAGGTGGTGAGGGGCTTGATCTGTTTGACGGAGGCAGGTCAAGCTGGCCACCGACGATCCCATTGGGACCAGAGAATACAAGCGGAATTGTGAACGTGATACCCATTCGCGCCAGAAAGGTACCAGACAGCATGCACGGGCACTCTGCCTGCTGCCCATCGTTCACTTTTTAGTGTGTTAGAAAATGGAGTGGAAGCCCCGGTGAAGCTGGAGGACGTAGGGCTCGCGCTGGATCGGTCGATTATTCATTACCGAGGCGCTCGACGAATTCATCGAGAAGCGACTTGAGGCGGCGCTCACTGGCAATGACGGTGGGGTCGTCAAAGCCGATCCAGATGGCGGTGGCACCGCCTGGCCCGAGGCGCAGCGTCCAAGCGTCGCGTTCGGAGCCTGTGGCTCCTGTAAAACAGCGGGTACCGGCATGGCGGCGCATGACGCTGGTGGCATCCAGCGCGGCGTTTGGGCTGATGGCGGGGCTGAGATCAGGAGTGGCGGAGTAGAGCGATTTGCCGTCGGCATCGCGGATATCGAGAATCAGGAAGGGCTTGGGACGCTTGCCGTGATTGCCGAGGGTGGCCAGGCCGACGGACATTTCGTTAGGGGTGGCGGCCACGCTGCCACGGAACAAATCTTCGGTTTGGAGGAGGAAGGGGCCGGCCAGACCGCAGCGTTTGGCGATTCGTTCGACTTCTGCGGGGCCGATTTGGCGACCGGTTTGCACGGGTTTTCCGGGCAGGACGAGTTTACCT
>JBAXCM010000071.1:0-13394 GCA_037141475.1 Verrucomicrobiota bacterium
ACCTAACCCTAACTGCAAACACAAAAATCAACCTCACCCAGCAACTCAGCGGGTTCGGGGTCGGTGATTTTGTCATTCTAACCTATACCGGGACCCTCAGCGGAAGCACCAGTCAGATCCTCCCACCCGCTCAGGATGCCTATTTTTCCTACTCGATCCAGGCTACGGGCAACCAGATCAAGCTGCACGTCGCGCCGGCTTCGGCCAAGACGTACTATGTGAGCCAATCCACGGGCAGCGACAGCAACTCTGGTCTAACTAGCGCGGTGCCATGGAAGACGCTGGCGAAGGCATCGACGGTTGTACTGAATGCCGGAGACGCTATTTTGCTGAAATGTGGTGACACTTGGAGTGAAGAACTGCAACCCAAGGGCAGCGGCACGGCTGGCAATCCAATCTATATCGGTGCCTACGGGGCCGGCAACAAACCGCTGATTGACCGCGGGGATTTGGTTCAGCAAAACGGCATCCATCTGATCGATCAGGAAGGCTTCAAGATCGTTGGCATTGAGTTCTCCCACTGCGAGACAGGAATCTTCGGCGAATTTCACACCGGCAACCCAACCCGGAAATTCGTCTGGATAGAGGACTGCTATTTCCACGATTCACTGCATTACGGTGACTATCATTCGTACTACACCGCCAAGAACATCAGTCTCGGTATCTGCTTTTGGACGTTTGAATCGTGGTCAACCAACGTCTCGTTGCAAGATATCACAGTCAAAAATTGTGTGTTCCGTCGCCTGGCCTCGGGCATCTGGACCAACAGTCCTGACAATTTCGACTACAACGCGGACAATTTCTATAATTTTGCGAATTTGAATGTCAGCGGTTGCCTGTTTGAAGAGGGCTACCAGTGGCAGCTGGGGTTGAGGGGGATTGTCGGCGGGCAGATCAGCAACTGCGTCACCCACGACATCGGCCGGCTCAACAACTTTGTGGCATTCAACGGGGTGGCCGGGGGGATGATGTACCGGCTCAAGGATTTTACATTTACGGAAAGCGAGTGGGGATTTGTTTCCCGTGGCGGTGGCAGCGGCGATGGCGAAGCGTTCGATTTGGAGGGCAATAACACCAACCTGACGTTCACGAATTGTTTGTTCCACGACGCGGACGGCCCGTGCATCATGCTCTATCAGGGTGCTGCCCATGGCAACGTCGGAAACCAGTTCAACAACTGTGTGTGGAATGGCAAGACGCCTAATTCGAGTCTCGGCAGGGAAGAGATTTTCAACGCGAACGCGGGAGCCAATGATGCGCAATTCGCCAACTACCGGATCTATCTGAGCGCTGGCGAACTCCGATGCAACAACGAAACATCCATGACTTTCACCAACGGACTTACCAGCAGCCTCAGCGGCGCTGCCAGCGGGACAAATCTGGCGCTGGCAGCCACCAACTCAGCGTCGTCTCAACAGACCGGGTTTGAGGCGACAAAGGCCAATGATGGCAATGCTTCGACGATCTGGCGGCCTGCATCATCATCCAACGAGTGGCTGGAACTCGATTTTGCGAGTCCCACAATGGTGAATGAATTGCGGCTCCGCGAAGATTCCGCATCTTCGATCATCCGTTATACCGTCCAATTCTGGGACGATGCATCGGCTGGGTGGTTAGGATGCTTCAACGGCCGCACAATCGGCAGCAACTTCGTCGCTCCCATCGTCACCCGCACCACCCGCAAATTGCGCCTGTTCATTACCTCAACCACCAGCGGTCCTCCCGGCATCGCCGAGTTTGAAGCCTATTACGTCGCAATTCCCCCACCCCCCGTCACCGTCTCCTGGCGCGTTGGCGACGGTCTGTGGGACATCAACACCACCGCCAATTGGAAGGATAGCGGCGGCAACCCGCTCACCTATGTGGAAGGCGATTTTGTGGTTATGGATGATACCGCCAGCGGCATTTCGCCGCTGACCCTCACCCTCAACAACAGTGTGGCTCCCACCAGCGTGAGCATCAATGCCACCAAGACGTATTGCCTGACTGGCTCGGGTGGAATTGGCGGCGCTGCCAGCATCACCAAGAGCAACAGCGGAACCCTCACACTTTCCGGAACTAACACCTACAGCGGCGGCACCACCATCAATGGCGGCACCCTGAGTTTCGGCAGCGCTGCCAACCTGCCAGTCGGCAGTGTGGCGCTGGGTGGCGGCACGCTAGAGTATTCCGGAGGCGGAGCAGCCGGCCCCTACAACTTGAGCGCCTCCGGCAATTCCGGCTACCTTGTCAATACCTCCAGCGCCACCGCTGTTCTAACCGTCACGCGAACCCACGGCAACTACAACGGAATGATCAAGAGCGGTGCCGGCACGATTGTTTTGGCTAACAATTATCAGGATTCGGGGGGGCTTGAGGTGGACGCCGGCACGGCCATCCTCAATGGCACGAGCAGCAATCCGATCAATTGGTCCACCACTAACACCATCAGTGATGTGAAACCCGCGGCCATCCTCAAACTAGGCAATACCCAGGTCGGCCAGATTTTCTATGACGGCGGCACGTTTCACATGTCCGGCGGAATTTTTGATTTAAATGGCCAGAATCCGCCAGCGGACCAAAACCACAGCGCGCCGGTGATTGACGGCAGCGGCACCATTACCAACAGCGTGGCTGGCACCACAGGCACGGCCCTGTTCAAAGTGGGCGGCAACAAGACGTTCAGTGGCAATATGGTGGATGGCGCGGGTGCCGCCAAACTTGCCATCGTTCTCACCAGTGGCAGCAACACATGGTCCCTATCCGGAACGAACACCCATAGCGGTGCCACCACCATCAACAGCGGCACCCTGCAGGCGGCCTCAGTCACCGCATTCTCCCCTAACTCGGCCTATGCGGTGGCCAGCGGAGCAACCCTGGCCCTGGCCGGTTATAGCAACTCAGTCGGATCGCTTGGCGGGGCTGGGAACGTGACGCTTGGCACAGCCACCCTAACGCTTGGCTCAAATAATTCCCCCGGCGCGGTATTTTCCGGAGTGATTGGCGGCAGTGGCGGCGCGCTCATCAAGACGGGTAGCGGCACCCAATCCCTAACCGGCACCATCACCTACAGCGGCGATACGACGGTTATCCAGGGCACTCTCCAGCTCACCAGCGCCAATCCAAATAGCAGTGGAGCCACCTTGACCCTTGCCGCCACAGGTGCCACGCTCGACCTGGCCTTTAGTGGCAGTCAGACGGTAAACAGGCTAGTGATCGGGGCGACCCAAATGCCTGCCGGCACTTACAAGGCCGCCAGCAACGCTGCTGCCGGTACTGCCATTTCCCAGATCACCAGCGGCGGCACCCTCACGGTGCTCAGCGGTGCTGCCTTTGATAGTTATGCGTCATGGGCATTTGCAACTGGCCTAACGGGAGCACCCGGTTCCGTCACAGATTCCTCGCCCGGTGCCGATCCAGACCGCGACGGCCGCAGCAACTTGGAGGAATTTGCCTTCGACGGCAATCCGCTCAGCGGCACCCATGATGGCAAAGTGCTCTGCAAAGTGCTTGTGTTGCCATCATCCGGCGGAAAGGTCCTGACATTGTCATTGCCTGTTCGCCGGGGGGCCACCTTCAGCGGTGCTGCCGGGTTGGTTTCTGCGCCAATCGATGGGATTGTTTATACGATTCAAGGCAGTGCCACCCCACAAGCTGGCGCATGGTCGCTGGCAATTGCGGAGATAACGAATCCAACAGATTTGGCCGCTATTCAGAGTGGGCTGCCAGCCCTCTCTGATCTCAATCATGATGGCATCAGTGAGTGGTCATACCGCACGTTCCGCAGTCCCGGCAATATAACGGCAGCCACACCCAGCGCCTTCCTGCGCGCCAAAATCACCAAGTAACGCATTTCTATCACGGTCCGACCCGCATCATGTGGGTGAAGGTGCGGATAAACAGGCTGCCATGAGCGATGGCCGGGGTGGCATGGGTGCCTTCTGGCAAGGTGAAGCGGCCGAGTTCTTGGAATTCCGGCGAGGCTGCCAACACCACCAGTTCGCCCCTGCGGCTGATCCCGAAAATGCGTTTCCCATCGCTCACTGGCGATGTATATGTCGGGCCCGTCACTTCCTTGTTCCATAACTCTTTTCCGGTTTTGAATTCAAGGCATGCGACGCTTCCCTGGTCGTCCCACAGATAGACATGGTTCCTAACAACGATGGGTGTGGGCACATACGGCACCTTCGCTTCCGGCCTATAGAGCAGGCGTGCGGAGTCGCCATCAATGGCCACCACAGCCCCTTCGCGGGTGGCACCCCGGCCGGCGGTGGCCATGACGAGCCCGTCGCCGAGCACCGGCGAGGTGATGGCAGTTAGAGTAAACAATCCTTCAACTGCCCAGAGTTGTTTGCCGCTGCGGGGATCCATGCCGGTGAGGCCGTGGGCGGGACTGGAAAGAACGAGTTCCTTGCGGCCGTCCTTGCCTAGGCGCAGCGCCGGGGTGGCATACGACGGCATGCCGCTGTGCCGCGCGATGCGCCAGCGGGTTTCACCGGTTTTTCGCTCAAGCCCATGGATGGCCGCATCAGGTGTGTCCTGGTCGTTAGTGACGACCAACACATCATCGGCTAACATCACTGAGGCACCCGGGCCGAAGTTGGCGCGAAAGGTGCCCAGATCGCGATGCCACAATGGCTTGCCGTCGTGATCGAGAGCGAGGGCTTCGACCCGATCCCCGCTAACCCAGCCGATGTAAACCGCGTCGGCGTCCACCGCAGGCGTTGCGGCGGCCAGGCTGTTATCATTATGCATGCGCTGCTCGGCGCAGGGCATCCAGGTGGTCCAGAGGATTTTGCCGGACTCCGCATCGAGGCAGGTGATGCAGCGGCGTTTGCCAGCCACATCGTCGCAGGCAGTGAAAACCTGCTTGCCCCAGAGCACCGGCGACGAGTGGCCTCCACCCGGCAAGGGGGTGTTCCAGCGGATGTATTTTTCAGTTAGAACGGATGGCACATCGGCGGCCGCCCCGATGCCGCAGCCATCAGATCCGCGGAAGCGTGCCCACTCAGCCTGTCCCGCACAGGCCATCATACTAGCTAACAAGAAAGCAACTATCCGTCCCTTGCTCAAAATATTCATATCCGGAAGGGTGCGGACAAGCGTATCGGGTGTCAAGCTGGATTGTCGGAAAGCATCGACGTGCTGGCCGTGCTCAATGCCCTGCGCGCTGCCTTCCCTTCCAAGCAAATCCATGAAATCTAGCATACTCTCCGCCACCGACACACCTATCTGACGACCAGGCTGCCGCAAGTGAGACCTCAAAATGATCGACTTCGTCGATTTGAGGATTCTAGGGAGCATGAATTTCGGCGGCTCTGTGGCCGGATCGGATGGCATCCCGGCACACCTCAATCCGGGCGGATCATTTCAAAGCGCTCGTTTGTTTTGCAATTCCGGTGCTGAGCTCGATTTCGAGGGCCGCTGCGCTTTCGTCAAGATAGATCCGACGTTTGGTTCCGGGAATGGGCACCACATCGTCGCCCTGCGCCAGGACCCATGCCAGCGCCAACTGTGCAGGTTTGCATAGTTTTCTGCTGGCCATGGCTTCAAGTGAGTCGTGGCGTTTCGCAACCATCGCGGCTATTTCTGCGGCGTGAGCTGCCGCGCCGGGCCGACCAGTCGAATTTCGGCGGTGAGTTTGACGTGATCATCGCCCGCCCAATCGACAGCGATCTCGGCCGGGCCTTTTGCCAGTGTCAGGAGCTTGGCGTTGACCTTCACCGTGCGCAGCTTGTTCCAGTTACGCCCATAGATTACAGCATCCTCGCCGCCAGTGTAGCGAATGATCTCTTCACCATTCATCTCCGCGCCTTCTAGCGGCACAGTCACGTTGCCCGGCAGTTTCAGCGCCAGCTTGCTGACGGGCGAACCGAGGTTGAAAATCACGAAATTCACCGGCGCGTTTTCATGCGGGTTGTCGGTCTTAATGATCCGCGTCGCCGCCTCGATATTACCGGAAGCGACGTGGAGCGGATAGAGCGTCCACGAGGCCGGGCCGTTCTCCACCATGTGGAACTCGCGGTTGCGGTCGCCGATGAGCGTCTTGACGTCAGCAGGAAATGCGTTGGCCTGGTAGGCCGTCTCCCATGCGTGCATGGCCTTGGCCAACTCATCGATGTTGGGCATCATCAGCGCGGCGATGGGCGAGGTTTTCTTGCCGCGCAGGTAAGCGTTCCAGTCGGGCGTGAAGGTCAGCGAGAAGCCGGCGTCGTGCCCGCAGCGCAAGGCCATCAGCCACTCGACGTCCTCGGCGCGGCAGCGACTGCTCTCAGCCGGCGCATCGCTCGCCACCGCGTACATCTGGGCGGCATACTGCCCCAACATGTGCGGCAGCAGGTTGTTGCGGTACTGGTCCATGCGCATGAAGCGGTAGTCGAGCATCCCTTTGCGAAACTCGGCGCCCCACGGTTCGCCCCAGTTCACGCAGTCCATGATGTGATTGGTGTAATTGTCCAGACCGCTGCCGCCGAGCATGACCTTGCCTTTCTTGTGCCCCAGCGCGTCGTACCAGGTCTTCACGAAATCGGGAATCGCATAATCCAGGCCGCAGCTCATGGTGCCCTCGACACCGTCGAACTCGTACTTATCGAGGTTCCACTCGATGCAGTTGTTCGCAGCCCGCTGCGCGATCTCGTGATTCAGTTCGCGATTGCCGAGGAAGATCGGCGTGAAAAAGTCCGTTGCAATGAGCCGGTCGACGGCCGTGCCCGCAAGGTGCGCCTCGATCGTGGTTCCAAACGCGCCGCGCTCGCAGCCTTCGAGCGTCGCGGGGGCGGAACCCTTCACGCCGCCGTAACTAACCAGTTCCGTGCCGATACGGATGATTTTCTTTTGGCCGGGCGCACTGAAGGCGGCACCGTCAGTGACCTCGATGACAATCTCCCTTTCTGCGACGGCCTTGCTGAGTTTACTGCCACCGGAACAGGCCAGACGCGGATCGGCCTTGGGCGTCACGTAGGCGTCGTCGCTGGTGATGAATGTTCCTAGCGTATGCACGCCAACTCGCAGTCCCGCCTTGTGTGCCTTGTCCACGCAGGCCTTGAAACCCTCGCGTCCATTGGGAAACTGCGCCTTCTTGGGCTCGAAGTGCCCCCACGTCTCCCACGCCGAAGGATGATAGATAAATGGGATGCCCGCGTCCTGCGCGACCTTGATGAACTGGTCGATAGTATCTTCGCCAAATTCAAATCCGAGGTAGGGCACGCCCGGCAGCGCCTTGACCCACTTGCCGTTGAGAGTGACATGCGGCAAGCTCTCGGCAAGTTCAATTGCCTCGATCATGCTCAGCATCTGATTGGCCGCGCAGCCGAACAGAGCGATCTTGCTGCCGGCGACGCCTTCGCCAGGAAAGCTCGATTTGAACGTGTGCCCGTATGCACTGGCATCCGTCGGGCGCTCGCGGTCGCGGCAGTAGGCCGACAGCACGTTCTCCGGCTGACCGGGTGCGCGGTAGAGCGTCTTGGTATTGAGCACCTGCAGGCCAGTGCCGAACTTATCGCCCCAGAGCAGACCCGTCATCGCGCCGGCCCTTTGATTGGCGGTGCTGGTGTAGGGGCCCCAGATCACCATCTCCACCTTCTCGTTGGGCGTTAACGACAGCAACTCAAAAGTAATGTGTGTGGGTTTGGCGGCAACCTCCACCTTCGCTTTCACACCCGGCTCGTAACTAAGCTCCAGTTCCTTACCCGACCACACCGCGCCTGTAGGAGCGTAGGTCTTGCCGGCGACAACGATCCCCAGGATCGGGCAGGCCTGGTTGGCTGGAGAGTAACTTATCTTGCTGGCGTCGGTCATGCTGCGGATGTGCCCGGTATTGTCGATACCGATACTGAACCCATCAGTGCTGAGTGTCTGCATGGTAAAATCCTTCGCAGTGCCTGTCTCAGCCAGCGATCCCGATACCCCGATGGCGACGTACGCCACAATCATGTTCAGTCCAATTTTCATGTGGTCCTTCTTTCTCAGGTCCGGCGGCTGACATAGCCGCCCATGCCTTGCGTGCGGCACCTTGTAACGTTGAAAGTAAGCTGGTTGCAACCTCATATAGTGCCTTTCCTCACAAGTGAGGTTAGCGCCGCCGCCCGGAGCCGACACTGAGGTGGACCCACTGGCTGGCAGTGGCGCTCTCGCCCTCGATGGCATCCACGTCCACCTCGGCCAGCGCGACGCCGACCACTTCTGGTTCAATCACGCCACCACGCCCGCCCGGGCCACTCAGAAGACACTGGTGCAGATAAATCGACCTAACGACAACGGATTTAGCTTTGCAAGAATTCTAGTGGCGGGTGATCTGCAGGCGCATCAGTCCGTTGCCACCGCTGGCGCGTGGCAGCCTCACCTCGTGGGTTTGAAAGGCGCCGTTGATGGCAATCACGGTATCAGTGAAGCCGATAGGCGCAGTGTTATCGCCGGGGGCGAGCCATTTGCCTATGGGGCTGAGGGCTTGCGCGGTGATAGTGATATCGGTGAGGGTGGTGTCGCATTGATAGCGAAGAATGAAATTGATAGGTGTGAACGAGGCGACGGGCATGCGCGGGGCGGGATCGTTGGCAATAAGCGGAGATGTTCCAAAGGCGTATTCGATGAAATTGGATCTGCCATCGTGATCGAAGTCCGCATCCGGATGATTCCCAATGGTGCCCGCAGCCAGTCCGTTGGCAACCTCGATATTCGCAGCCCATGCTGCGTAGGTGGAGGGAGGCGGGGAGATTAATGTTAGATAAGAAGGGGGAAACCCCCGGCCGGAAATGACCGGTGCCAGTGACATCAGGTAGATTCCGGCGCTTGGGCTGAAGGTGGCTCCGGTACCACTGAGGGACTGGCTCACGTTGTTGGCAAGAGTGGCCATACCTGAGAAGTTGATCGCATCGATGAACCACCCAACGATATCTCCAGAGGAGGTGTAGTAGCTGCCTCCTGCAAAATTAAGCAGGAATCTAACGCGAAATGCTTTACCCGTCATGCCGCTGAGTGCTGCGGAGCGAAGGGAAAAGCCGGTTTCGCCCGAGGAATTGGTGCCGGTCTGGGTGAAAACATCCTGCCAAACGAGGCTGCCTTCCTCCTTGACCTGGACTTTGAATTGCTCGGATGTGGTGGCGTAGCGGATGCGGCTCTGAAACGAGAGGCTCGGCGACGTCTGGCCATAATAAAGTGAGTTAAGTTGTAGAGACTGAATCGCGCCGGTGGAATTTTCGAGATGGAAGGCGGCCAATCCCTGCTGTTTCACATTCGTGTTGAGCACCGAATACGTGCCCGTGGTCGCCGTCGTAATGTTGGATAAGTCCTCGCAATTCTCGGCAACCGCAGCCGCGAGGGACCAGCGGTTCCACGTATAGCTCGTCGCCCCTCCCACCGGATTGAAACTAAGCGTGTACGGGCTATCCGCCGCAGCAGTCGCAGAACTCGTGATCTGCGGCGGCACATAGTTGAGCCGCAAGTCAGCCTTGGCATTGGTCGATGCCGGCACCACCAAATTGACCGTCTGATTGATGTTCAATCCGGAAAATGTCACCGTGCGGGTGGCGGCACTGCTCGGCAGCGGCACCGCCCAGCCACCGCCAGTCGCCGTAGTGCACGAAAAACTCGCGCCGCTCACCGTGACGGTTAGCCCAGCAATCCCCTCCCCCACATCATAAAAATTGTTGCCATTGAGGTCATAATAGGCCACCCCGGTGCCAAGCGTCGGGTTGGCGGTGCTGGTTCCAAAATCCTGGGTGACCAACTGAGGACCGGTTGCGCCGTTGGAGCCGAAGACCACACCCACGCCGACTTCGTGGAAGGCCGCATTGTGAATGTTCATCCGATGACCGCGCCCGGCCAGCATGCCGCCGGTGCCACCCGTCCCCCAATCGACCTCAAACCCGGCGTGGCCGAACCAGACATTTTTGACGTAAGCAAAGATATTTTCCCCGACGGTTGAAATCGAATATCCAGTGGCTGCAATCCGGCTTTGAACCGTATTGGCAGGGTTGGTTTCGTCGTGCGATTGAGTTGCGTTGGCCAGCATCCACGCCGAGTGCCCACGCGCCGAAGTCGTCAGGTTCGCGTTAGGTGCAACCGGTGCGGCCGCCCCAAGAACACTGAACTCACTCTGCATCATCGTTAGGTCCACCCCAAATTGCGTGTAAGCACTCAGCACATCCGAATCCGTCGTGGTGGCCATTCGCACGCTCTCGGCAACTGGATTGGCGCGAGCCCTGTTGATATATTCGATGTACAATTGCTCCTCGGCACTGGGGTTGCCGAAGTTGTACACCGTCTGGCCTTTGCAAACCGCCGCCAACAACAGCCACCCCCAAAAGAATAGCAATAATCGGTGGGCACTGCAGGGTTGACTCGATTTCATGAACTCCATTTTTATTAAGAAACCATCAGCTTGGCATTTTGGCAAGCGCAGCTCCTTGGCCGTTGCCCGCGCTTCTTTCGCAGCGACTGCCACATTCCCTTCCCATAACTCGACGCACGGGCGACAGATCACCATACGCGACCTCATGTTAGACTCCAAGTGACTGATAACGCTGAAAACAAGACTTTACTGGTATTCCACACGATAATCGAGCTGCTCGACGGCATGGGTGATGGTGCCTTTGAACTGATCGAAATCAGCGAGGCGCACGGCCCAGCGATAAGTGCGTGATCCATCGGGGTGCTCGTCGACGTGATAGGAACCGGACCAGCCGAGGGGTGCCGGGGGCTGTTGGACTTGGACGATTTTGGCGACATGGCGGCGGGTGGTAAACTCAGCAGTCATGCAGGTTTCCTCGCGGTCGTACTGCTCAGAGCACCATTGGCGCAGGGCGTAGGTGCCGGCCCCGCGCAGCACAAACAAATCCTTGCCGACCCATTGCTTCCAATCCTCGGGGACCGCAATTTTCACCGGCCACCACTGGGCGGGAGCGTGAATGGTGACGGTATCGGCGGTGACGGTGCTGCGGGCGGGTGCCGAGCGCAGCGGGCCGGGCAGGCGGGGCGCGAAGGCTGGATCGCCAAACTGAGTGCGGATGCGGAGTTGATAGCCGTAGGCACCACCGGGGCCCTCGTGGTGGTCGAGGACGGTGACGAGGGCACTGTTGATCGAGCGGCGATGAGCCTGACCAATCGTTAGACCGGAAAGGATGCCGTTCCAAAATTCCATGCGTTGGAGTTCCTGGGGGGCGCAGCCCTCCCGCGAGTTGCCAGCAAACGCGACGGCTCCCTTGCGGAACAATCGGGCGACCACCGAGTGGTCATCCGCCTCGCGATCCAGCGCGGCGGTCAGGCAGCCGCCAGATTCGACGAGCACCGGGGCGAGCAACACCTCGGCATCCCAGCCGAAGGTATGCCCGAGTTCGCGCCACCACGAGTGGTCTGTGTGAGTGAGAATGGCACAGTGGGCCGCCGGCGAATCCTGATCAAACGTCTGCGCGCGCTTGCCTTTCTTGCCCTCCGCCGGCGGCTCCAGCCACTTCAACTCTTTCTCAGTGTGGCGGAACGAGGCATCGAACCCGACGTTTTCAAATAATTTGCCATAGCTGTTTTCCCAGCGCGCTTGGCAGGCGCGGTCCTGCCACTCCGGATCTAACAGCGACGCGTAGGTCAGCACGCGGCTGGCATAGAGGGTGGCGAATGAGGCACTTTCTGCGACCACGCGGGCCACGCCGATGGCAGCAAAGCGATTATCGCCAACACTGGAGAATGGCAGGTCTGACGTTTGCTCCTCGACGATGCCACCGTGGCCGATGATCGCCTGTGGCAGGGCATCGGGAAACCCAATCAGACAGAGGTGTTCGGGCGGCGCTCCAAGCGTCCGGTAGTAGCCGCCAAGGTCCCCGACGAGCCGAGCGGCCGGAGGCCAACTCAGGCGAACGTCCGCCTTGCCGGGGCCATTGCTGCTGCCAAGGGTGATCACGTACTTCTTGCCATCAAGTTCCACCGCATCGCCAGTGACAAACGGACCTTCGCCGGGACCACTGCATTTTCCGTCGCCATCGACGTCGATGTTGACCTTCAGGCCGTGGTTGCCAGAGCCTCCGGTGACGATAAACGCGTGCTGTGGCCCGCCCAAGGCGATGTTGCCAGACTTCGGTTTGGCCTCGGAAGGTGGCAGGCCGGCTGGAAGTTCGCCACTCATCTCGGTGCCACTGAACGGGATTTTCCACTGCACTTCGTAGGCCAAAGGCGCTACCAGTCCATCGCGGCCAGCTGCCAGAAGAGCCCCGGCCAGCGAAACTTTCTTGATGACCGCGTGGCTGCGGTCCATGGGATTGAGAGCGGCCAAATAGGAAACTTTCAGACCGCGTCCACTCACCCAAGCCATGACCTCGGTGGCCCCCGCGAGTGGCGTGACATGTGGTGTCAAATTTTTGAGTGACGGCAATGCGGCGGCGGGCGTGCCGATAGCGATCAGTTCACGAGCCTTGAGGCGTTGCAATTCATGGGTCGTTTGTGGCGTCAATCCTTGGGCAGAGGTGAAAAGCAGAGGCGCATGCAGGCGGGCGGCGAGCGGCGCAGCTACCAATCCTGCCGCGTAGTCGTCTTGCCCACAAATAACCGCCATCGCACACTCGTGCCAGAATTTCGCGCTTAACTGGCACGCGGCCTCATCGGCGGAGGCCGCCGGCATGGCTTCGCAGTGATGCCGGCCGGCCACAGCCCCCTCGGCAGAGCCGCCCAGTCGGCACACGGCATCCGGGCGATATCGTCGCAGGTAATCCTCAATTTCCGGCGAAATTGTCCCGGATGCATCCAAAGCGACAAGCGAAGGCGCGCCACCGTTAGCCCGGCAAGCCGCTGGCACCGCCGCCAAAAACGCCATGTCCTGCCATGCAGGCTCAGCCGGCAACGCAATCAGCAAGGTCGTCCGTTTGGCCGCCGGGGCCACTGACGGATTCGGGTTGGTCGGCACATGATTCGCCGGCTCGGCGGACGCAGCCCACATCGGGGCAACAATCAACCATCCCAGAGCCGCGCCACTGAATTTCCAAAATTGAGTCGTAACCATTGAGGTGGCTGCTACTTCCCCAAGCTTGGCTATATTTCACCGAATCATGTGGAGAATCGCCCCGACGCAAAATGAGACTGCCTTGAAATGCGGGCTCAACTCTTCAGTGCCTCATCGAGCCAGGCGAGGAGTTTTTTGCGATAGGCTCCATGGTCGCGCACCAAAGAATCGCCGTGGTGGCCGTCCTTCACTTCGAACAGGGTTTTGGGCTCACCCGCAATTTTAAACAACAAACGCCCCTGCGCCACCGGCACCAACTCGTCCTTGGTTCCATGCACAATCAGCAATGGCACCGGGGCAATCTTGCGAATCGCATCCTTCGGCGCCCACTCATCTGTGACAAGATTGGCACCGACTTGGCCCGCCATGGTTTGAGCCATCGCCAGATACGAGGAAAATGCGGCGTCGCTGATGACCGCCCGCAAGCCTTTGA
>JBAXCM010000072.1:0-13342 GCA_037141475.1 Verrucomicrobiota bacterium
TGCAAGAAGCCGGTCACGCCGGCACCCATGGCCACGCCACTGTGGAGGAATTTCGGGAACAAGTAGGCATCACGGAACCGCTGCGCAAGGCCATGAGCATCGCGGAGGAATGCGGGTTCAGTCCGGCCCAGTTGGAGCGCTATGATTCGTTCTGGGATGCAGTGAGCCGTGAACGCACGCTGATGAGCGGCAAATTCGCTGAGGGCCGGGCCGAAGGTCGGGCTGAGGGGCGGGCTGAGGGGCGAGCCGAAGGTCGGGCCCAGGGGCGAGCCGAAGGTCGGGCCCAGGGGCGAGCTGAAGGTCGGGCCCAGGGCCAGAGCGAAGGCCGCGCCGAAGGTGAAACTCTGGGATTGCTTAGGCGGAAGCGGCCATGAAGGCGCTCGGAATCGAGCCCGCGGCCATCTCACAGGCCACCAGCCTGCCGCTTGACAGCATCGAAGATCTCTAGGATGGCGGTGCTCCCCTCCGAATGTATCGCAAAACCGCACGATTCACTCCCCTAGGCCCATCCATCCATATTAAGAATTCTATTCTGCCCGCTTGCGGCTCAATGAGGGAAATAGCGCGTGAGAAAGGCGACAACGAATTTACCTCATTCGAAGATCGCGATTGCGCTGGCAGGGGATTTTGGTTGTGATTCGCCATGCCGCGCACCCGCAAATTGCGAGCCAAGCCCGCCAGTCCGCTCACGCTGCTGAGCGCGCTGCACGTTGGAGCGAGTTCGGTATCGATGATGGTCGCCGAGCGCAATGCCAACGGCACACTCGTGCCGTTGGATTTCCTAGAACAACCCGCCCCAATCGCCAGGGACATTTTCCGCTTCGGCAACGTGAGCCAAGCGACGACCGAACGGGTGGTGTCGATCATCAAGGGCTATCAGAAGTCGCTGTCTGAGCTTGGTCTTGATCCACACGACGTGACGCGGGCGGCGACGACTAACATTCTCAGTGAGGCAAGTAACCACGAAACCGTGATGAACCGCATCCGCATCGCCTGCGGACTGCGTGTGTCCATTATCGACGATGGCGAAATGACGCGCCTGATCTATCTGAAGACGAGGCGCCGACTCAACAATCTACCGGAGTTGCGGCAAAACACCACGCTGGTAGTGCATGTGGGCCCCGGCAACACTCGCGCTTTATTATTTCAAGACGGGCTCATCACCCGCTACACGAGCTATCGGATGGGCACGCACCGCACCCGCGAAGCCGTCGAGGGCTCGCATGCCGAGGGCCCCACGATGCTCAGGGTCATCCGCGAACACGTATCGGGCAACCTCGCCCAGATCCGCTTCGACTTCTCCGATGTATCGATCAGCGGTCTCATCCTCATTGGCGACGAAATCCAATCCGTGGCCGCCCGCATGTTCCATAGCCAGTCACTGTGCCCGGTCCGAGTGCTGCGCCAGTTCACCACCGAGACGTCAATGCTCAGCGATGTGGAATCCGTCAAACGCTTCCAACTCGACTATCAAACCGCCGAGGCCCTGGTGCCCGCGCTTGAAATCAATTTGGCCATCGCCGAATCGCTCAAGCTGGAAGCCATCCACATACCGGCGACCGAATACGAACAGGGGTTACTGCACGACCTGCTGTTATCGCGAGATCTGACAGGGAACTTCGCCGAAGAAGTGATTCGATCGGCCCGCATTCTCGCCGAGCGCTACCAATCCGATCCGAGCCACGGCGAGCATGTTGCAGCCTTGTGCGAGCGCTTCTTCGATGAGCTCACCCCGCTGCACCAACTCACACCCCACGATGGCCTGTTGCTGCAAGTGCCTGCCATCCTCCATGAGGTCGGCACCTACATCAGTCCACGCGCCCACCACAAGCATTCGGAATATATCATCCTCAACTCGGAAATTTTCGGTTTAGACCGGTTAGACGTCACCTTGGTAGCGCTCATCGCCCGATACCACCGTCATTCTGGGCCTCGCCTTGATCACCCGAGCTACAGCGCATTAACCACCGATGAGCGCATCCGAGTCTCGAAGCTTGCGGCACTGCTGCGGGTGGCCGACGCCCTTGAGCGCACCCATGCCCAGCGGGTGTCGCAAATTGAGATTCGTCGGGAGGCGAGCAAGCTGCGCCTACGGCTGCCGAGCATCGCGGATGCCGCCGTCGAGCGCCTAGCTATGGCATCCAAAGCCGATTTGTTTGAACAAGTTTTCGGTCTCAGTGTTATGATTGACGAAGATAGTTAGCATACTCATCAGGTTGATAATGATAAAGCAAGATACCTAACACGGATTCGCGCATCCGCCAAGCTGCCGAAGCGAATCCTGCGAGTTTAGCGCTCTCTGGCGGAAAATAGGCATCCTGACTGTCAGCAGCTGAGGCGACAGGCTGGATGCCTGTCCTCCGGCTCAACTGACACGATTGTGATGGATTGGTAGTGGCGGATTTACGGACCTGTGGTTTGATGGGGCGGTTGCCGACAAGACGATGGCATCCACGACCCGAATATTTTCCAGTGATGAAAGCAAGCCCAGCCAGTTTTTTTTGCACTTGATTAGCAAAGTGACATTGCACCAGATATCCACCAATCGACATGCCTACCGATTCCTACGCGCCGCTTCGGCGTCCTGCCTTCCGCCGATTTCTGGCTGGTGCCCAAGCCGTCACCCTCGCCAACCAAGTGCTGGCGATCACTGCGGGCTACCATCTTTACGACCTGACTCACTCGGCGTGGTGCCTCCTGCTCGTCGGATTAATGAGCTACCTGCCCATTTTCCTGTTCAGTCTGCCTGCCGGCTGGGCGGCCGACCATTTCGACCGCCGCAAGGTCCTAAGCTTGACGCTGTGCCTGCATTTTGCAGCCAGCGCCGGGTTGCTTGCCTTGGTGCTGAGTGGGGGTCCGCAGTGGCCCTGGTACCCGTTGTTGTTTTTGGCGGCCACGAGTCGGGCGTTTTACACGCCGTCGGCGGTATCGCTATACCCGCTGCTGATTGAGCCTGAGGAGGTGCCCCGGGCGGTAAGCTGGAACAGTGCGAATTACCAGGCAGCCGCGATTGTGGGACCCATTTTGGGCGGCCTCTTGCTGCACCAGTTTGGCGTGGCCGGTGCTCTCACCTTTGTGGGGGCGGGGGCCATGCTATATCTGGCGTTGCTACCGGGCTTGGTGCTGCTGCGCCACCCGCCCGAACCGCTGGTCGAATCGCTGAAGGACAAGGTGCTCGGAGGATTTTCATTTGTGTGGAACGACAAGGCGATCTTCGGGGCCTTATCGGTGGATTTTGTGGCGGTGCTTTTCGGCGGGGTTGAGGGGATTTTGCCGATGTTCCAGAAGGACGTCCTCCATTGCGGGCCGCTGGGCCTCGGCTTCCTGCGAGCCGCCATGTTTGCCGGTGCCTTGGCGATGAGCTTTTTCATGGCCCACCGCCCGCCGATGCAAAAACCCGGCAGAATCATGCTGGCCTGCGTGGGCGGATTCGGCCTGTGCATGCTGGGCTTCGCCGCATCGCGCAACCTCTGCCTATCACTGCTGGCGTTGATGGCCGCAGGGATGCTCGACCAAGTCAGCGTGCTGGTGCGCCAGACGCTGGTGCAGGTGCGCACCCCGGAAACCCTGCGGGGTCGAGTCCAGGCGGTCAATTTCCTGTTCATCGGCTCGTCCAACGAACTCGGCGAAGTCGAATCCGGACTCAGCGCCGGCCTGCTTGGCCCGGTGGGTTCGGTGGTTCTTGGAGGGGTGGCGGTGCTGGTGGTGGTGAGCATTTGGGCGATAAGGTTCCCCGCACTGAGGGATTTGCCAGGGCTCGGACCACGCGAAAAATCTCCCTAGCGCGGCCTTGCTGAGAAGGAAGTTATTTGCGGATAACGCCGGAACTCTGCAGGTGCCCATCTGCGCCAGTGGAACTCAATGCCAAGGGGACCAAAACGCCACCCGCAACGAGGGCAGAGGCAAATGATTTGGGATCTTGATGCAGCGCCTGCGACGGCTCCCCTGGCCAACCAGCAACCCATTTCGAAGCATAACCCGATCTCGGGCACAACAGTAAATGAACAAAAGCGAGAAGTGATCCTCAGGACTTCCATCAAAATCCGCCGAACAAATCCATCTGGGCGACGTTTGCCTTGGGGAGTGTGTCCTGAACCGTATTCTTGGCCTTGGGGCCCTGGGTTTTGGCTTCGGGCTTGATCGAATGCAGCTCGAGGTGTGAGAGGATTGACTTGGCTCGTTCCACCACCAACTTGGGCAGGCCGGCAAGTCGCGCGACCTGGATGCCGTAGGATTTATCGGCGGCACCGGGGAGGATTTTGTGGAGGAAAATAATTTCGTCGTTCCACTCGCGCACCGCGACGTTGTAATTTGCGACGGCGGCGCGGGTGTTAACAAGATCGGTTAGCTCGTGATAATGGGTGGCAAACAACGTCCGACAACCGATCACATCGTGAATGTGTTCGGCCACCGCCCAAGCGATGGATAGTCCGTCGAAGGTGGCTGTTCCTCGGCCGATTTCATCTAAAATAACTAACGAGCGGTCGCTGGCATGGTTGAGGATGAGGGCGGTTTCACTCATTTCGACCATGAATGTGGACTGGCCGCGCGAGAGGTCGTCTGAGGCACCCACGCGGCAGAAGATCCGGTCCACAATGCCCAAAGTGACGGCCTCGGCAGGCACGAAGGCCCCGATCTGCGCCATCACGACAATCAGCGCGATCTGCCGGATATAGGTTGATTTGCCGGCCATGTTAGGTCCGGTCAGGATTTGCAAGCGGGCGCTATCGGGATCCAGCTCGGTGTCGTTAGGAACAAACTTGGCATCGGTTAGTGTTTGTTCGAGCACCGGGTGGCGGCCATTGGTGATGAACAATCGGCGGGACTCCTCGAGTTGGGGGCGGCAATGGCGGTGATACTGAGCGACTTCCGCCAAGGCGCATAGGACGTCGGTCTCGGCGATCGCGGCGGCGGTTTCCTGCAATGCAGGCAAGTGGGCGATGGTGCGGCCGCGCAGATCCAGGAACAATTCGCCTTCGAGTTGTTTTGAGCGCTCCTCGGCACCGAGGACTTTATTTTCCATCTCCTTGAGCGCCGGGGTGATGTAGCGCTCGGCGTTAGACATGGTTTGCTTGCGGGTATAATCGTCGGGCACTTTCGCCAGATGCGAGGTGGTGATTTCGATGAAATAGCCGAAAACATTGTTGAACTTGATTTTGAGCGAGTCGATACCGGTGCGCTGGCGTTCATCGGCTTGAAGACGGGCGATCCAGTCCTTGCCGCCGCTTGCGGCGCTGCGCAGTTCATCGAGTTCGGGCGACCAGCCGTCGCGAATGATGCCGCCGTCCCGCAGGTTGACAGGCGGCTCATCGGCCAGCGCGGTTTGTAACATCTTTGTCAGGTCGGAGAAATCGTGGAGCCGCGAGGTGAGGGTGCTGGCGAGCCCTGAGTGCTCACTGGCGAGAGTGGCCAGATCTTCCTTGAGGGCGGGAATATGCGATAAGGACATGGCGAGGGACAGCAGATCGCGGGCATTGCCGCTGCCTTGGGACAGCCGGCCGGTGGTGCGCTCAATGTCGCGGATGCCCTTGAGAGCATCGCGGCATTTGGCCAAAAGAAACGGCTCCGCCAGAAAGCCGGCGATAAGGTCCTGCCTAGATGTTAGAACGGCGATGTCCCGCAGAGGATGCAAAATCCAGTCCCGCAATAGTCGCGCACCCATCGGAGTGGCGGTGCGATCGAGCACTCCTAACAGCGTGTGAGCCTTGCCAGAGCGGCTTTCCACGAGATCGAGGTTGCGCTGGGAGGCGGCATCAATGAGGACGTGGTCGGTGCTGGCGCGGACCTGCGGCGGGTGGATGTGGCCGCAGGTGCGGCGGAGTTGGTGGATGAGGTAATGCAGGACGGCGCCGGCGGCACCGCTGGCGGCGTGGAGCTGCGAGCAACCAAAGCCATCGAGCGAGTGGACGCTGAAATGATCGCGTAGCAACTGGGTGGCATGCTCGGGCAGGAAGGCATAACCGTCATAGGGCAGGCTGTGGAGCAGTTTGCCGAATTCCGCAGTCTGATGGTCGGGGACTAACAATTCGGACGGGCTGATCCGTGCGAGTTCATCCTCGAGTTGCCCGAAATCCGCAAATTCGGCGATAACGAACTCGCCGGTGGTGTGGTCCACGCAGGCCAAGCCGAGAGATTTCCCGTGGCGGCAGACGGCGGCCAGGTAATTCGGGCGCTGGTCGTCCAGGAGCGTCAGGTCGTCGATCGACCCTGCGGTTAGGATGCGTGATATCTCGCGTTCGACGAGTTTGCCGGGCTTGGGATCGGACGTTTGTTCGGCGATAGCCACCCGTTTGCCGGCTTTGAGCAGGCGGGCCAGATATCCCTGAGCGGCATGATAGGGGACGCCGCACATGGGAATGCCATTGCGGCGGGTGAGAGCCACGTTGAGAATGGGCGAGGCGGTTTTGGCGTCCTCGAAGAACATTTCGTAAAAATCCCCGAGCCGGTACATCAGCAGAACATCCGCAGGCAAGGACTTCCGCATGGCCTGATATTGGGCCATCATCGGGGTGAGTACGGGCTCGGACATGCCCCAGCATGGCGGCTTTCCTCCCTTATGAAAATCACGAATTTTGGGAAATTCCGGATCTCAGGCAGGGCGATCCGGCGTTAATGGATCCGTGGGCAGGACGGCACATCGGGTATGAGGGCAGCATAGGCTCCGCAACACCATGGACGCAGGGGAGTACAAGCACGTCGTCCTGGGCCTGATCTTCCTCAAGTACAAATCAGCCACCACCGCTGAGATCGCCGGACACGGCCATGTCCCAGCACATCTACTTTGCGGTCCACAATGAGAAGTCGAGCTATGAAGTGTCGCGGCTCAATCCTTTGGAAGCGACGCGTCCGTGGCGCTTCAAGACGGCGATGCTGAAGCGAGGCAACGAGAAAGTGAGCAGCCGCTCGCCCCGCCAGAAAGGTAATCCGAATACGGAACGCTGTGTTGCTGCCTTTGAAGCGGATGAGCTCAAGGCGAGTGATCCTGCAATGGAAAAAGTCCTACGGGTGGCCATGCCTTCACGGGTGCAGACGAACCGCACGTTTCAATACCGTGTTCATGCAGGCGGAACTCCTGTGCGCGGAGTGGGTGTGAGGGTGCTTGCCTACCAGACTCGAGAGACTTTTCGTCTGGAGATTCCCTGGGCTTGCCCAATAGGCGGCTATCAGTCAGACTCGCGGCATGGGCAGTTGGATGGTTAGAGATTTGAGCACAGCGCGTGGGCTGTTGTGCGGGTGGCATGCGGTGGTGCTGTTGTCGCTGTTCGGCGGCGGGGTTTCCTTGTTAGGATTGGGCGGCGCGCACTGCTGGATCTTTGACCTGTGTAGCAATTTCCAGGGGCAGTACTTCGGGTTTCAAGTGCTGTGCCTGCTCGGGCTGTTGGTCCTGCGGCGGTTCCGCTGGGCGTTGCTGCCGGCCGTGTTTTTGATCCTTCCCTGCTGGAATTTGGCACCGTATTACATCCCTCACAAGGACGCGCCGCTCCTCACACGGCCGCTGCGGGTCGTCAGTTTTAATGTCCTGCTCACCAATACCCGCTATGCCGACACCTTGCACTGGGTCCAACAAACCAACCCCGACATCGCGTTTTTCCCAGAGGTCACGCCCGCTTGGGCACTCGGCCTCGAGCCCTTGAAAACCACCATGCCTCACAGCATCATCCACGCCGAAACCCGCAATTTTGGTTTCGCGTTGTTTTCCAAGTATCCCATCGTCGGGAAGGACCTGTTACCTAGCCGTTTCCATGGCATCACCATGGTGCAAGTGACACTCGATGAGGATGGCCGAGAGGTGCTCTTTTTCGGCATGCATCCGCCATCCCCGCTGTCGGCTGACCTCTCTGAGGCTCGCGACATCGCCTTCATGGAACTCGCCAAACGGTTGCATGGCGAAACCCGGCCGGTCATCGTGGCCGGCGACTTCAATGCCACGCCGTGGAGTCATGCGGCTGAACCCTTGCACGAAGCCGGCTTGCGCGACAGCATGTTGGGCCGGGGCTTTAGTGCAACATGGCGGCGGAACTTCCCGCTGGTGGCCATTCCCATCGACCAAATCCTGCTCCGCGGGCCAATCGGCACCGAGGCCCGCTGGACCGGGCCTGACCTCGGATCCGACCACTGGCCGGTGGTCGGGGATTTTCGATGGTAAGCCAAGTGTTAGGCCGTTACTCTATCGACGCGAGATCGCTCAGCAACTCTGTCGTGCGGACATGTATGAGGAGGCCGGTCAATTCACCGTTCAGAGACCATGGGAGTTCGCCCTTGTTGAAAATCCAGTTGAATTTCGATCAACATAAGGCCAACGAACATTTACAACGACTCATGGGAGTCAATCCCATCGGAGTATGCTAACAACTTCATCGAGTGCCTCGACATCCAACTTCAACTCACCCATCCACTCAAGTCATTCGAGTCGTTCCCTATCGCAAAGTGATGGCGAAAGCACAAGTATTTAGTCGAGGAGGAGGAAACGAGTGACATACTGTGGATTTTGGATTTCGGTCGGAGGAAGCGGATTCGGGACAAGACCTGTTATGACTTCAAGCGCATGGAGACGCAGGAGGAACTCAATGCCGTGATGAAGGCCGATTACGAGAAATGGGATCAAAAAATGAAGGATGCTGAGGCGTGGTTCGACGAATCAAGGAGTGACGCAGCACTACGGGCCGACATCAGCGCTCCCCCCTTGGCATGCCCAGGGGTCAGGGACCGGTCACCAGCAGACGAGTGAATATCTTGGTTCCCGCAGGCAGAGTGAATTTCACAGAACCACTGCCGTCGGTCACATAACCGGCACCCACGCCAGTTGCCGCATTCGTCCAGTGGATTAGGTCGGTAGAGGATTGAACGAAGAAATCCACACCATAGCTGCCAGCATAGGCGCTGCCCTTCGGCCATGTGACGCTGCGAACACCAGCCGTGGTAACTACACCCGGAAGCCCGCCAAACGCAGATCCGCTCAGACCCATAAAGTACTTGATGCCGTTGGGCACCCCGTCTTTGCTAGAATCTTGGGAGATGCTTTGGCCAGGTGCGTTGATGCTGGCCCAGCTGCTGAAATTCATCCCGGTTGTCACGTTTAGCATCCCGGTGCCGGAGAAGCGGGTATCATCGATGTGGGTGGCACCGGAGCCGCTGGCACCCCAAGTTCCCGGAAGTTGTTGGGAGCTGCCGAAGAACAAGGTGCCTACCGTTTCCGTGCCGCTAACATCGACCTTGCCACCACTGATGACCAGCGTGTTGCCGTCTGGGATGGAGGTTCCATTGACGGCGAGCGTCCCGCCACTGACCGTGGTCACGCCGGTGTAGGTGTTAGCTCCGGTCATCCGCAGCAGGCCCGCACCGGTCTTTGTGAGATTACTGGAATTGCTGATCGTTCCGCTGATGACGAGGTCATCGGCAGCCTCACCATCGTTGACAACCAACGTCAGGTTGTACACGAGGTTGAGGGGTGAGCTGATCGTGGAACTCGTGGCTGCGGCGTTGGTGGTGAAAACTGCGCCCGGAAGGGAGCGGATGCCGTCCATTCCGGCCACTCCGATGGTGGTACCGGCCGTCATGCTGAGGGAGCTGATATATTGCTCACCGTTGAGGATCCAGTGGCCGCCCTTGAGCCAAACTTTCGGCACGTCACCGCCACCGCCGATCGAACTGCCCATGGTATGGATTGCGGTATCGAGCGTCGCCCCGGATTCAACAGTGATGAGCTTGCCAGCAGCGAAGGCCGTGCTCCAACCACCGCCACGGGCGTAGAAGGTGCCACCGTTGACGGTGATGCCGCATGTGTTGTTAGGCGCATTCAGGGTCATGGCACCTGAGCCATTTTTGATCAGGGTGCCGCCGCTGCCATTAATCGTCCGGGTGAGGGTTTGTGCATCAGAATGATTGAAGGCGAGACTCGCTCCCGAATTCAGGGTGATATTGCCGCTGCCTCCAAGCGTGCCAAGGATGCCGCCTTCGCCCACATTCACGGTGCCAGCGTTAATGGTTGTTAGCCCGGTGTATGTATTATTATCGATTAGCGTCAACTGGCCTGCGCCATCTTTGGTCAGGGCGCAGGCACCGGCGATCGAACCATTGCCGCCAAGCGTGTAATCTTTGGTCGGGTTGTTGAAATGAACCAGCAATGGATTTACGGTCGTGTTGATTGCTATGTTCTGGCTGATGGAGGAATCGTCAAAGATGACGAAGTCGCCATCATGATAGGTCGAGGCACTTCCTTCGGCAGACCAGTTGATGGTGGTGTCGATATCCCAATCGCCGCTGTTGGCAGCAGTCCATACCGTGTGTGGAGTGACGCTGGAGTCGAGCAGTGCGATCTGATTACCGGCATAGTGGTAGTTGACCAGATATCCATTTGGCAGGTTGGCCAAGTTGGAAAACGTGCCGGTGAGTGAGCCGTAGGTGGCGATGACATAGACCGGATCGGTGAGGGGGCTGCTGAGTTCGAGATTCAGGGTGGAGCCGGTGATGTTGAGGTTGGCGGTCACGTTGAGGATATCCGTGCCGGGTGCTGCCAGCTTGAGGGTGCCGCTGGAGGCCACCGATTTCACTGACTGAGCATAACCTTTGAGTGCCAGTGTGCTGCCACCGAACATGACCAGCGCCGCATTCGAGCCGATACAATTGGACGCGCCGCAAATCACGCTGCAACCTTCGATATGGAGGCCGACGTTTGAATTGCTAGCAACTCCATTCAGGGCGAGAGATCCGCCCCCACGTTTGAAAAATCCCCTACTGCCGACGTTGAGCGGGCCGTTGATCACCAAGTCGCCAGTGGCGGTGTTGGCTCCTGCGTCAATTCTCGAACTCATGCCATAGCCACGGCTAACCATCTGGATGTTAGCGTCGATGATCGACCCGGAGGCTGCCGAGGTGACCCATAGACCCGTACTATTGATATCGAAGATGCCGATGCCAGCCAGGCCGGTGCCGTACTGGCGGATGGTGGTGGGCGAGTCGGCCAATTCAAGTGTGCCTTGGCAGTTGTAGTTGGTGCCGCCGTCCAGATAGAGGCCGGTGCTTGAGGCGCTGCCGTTGCCGTGGACGAGGATGCCGGTGTTGGCATAGCCGCCGCCGGTGGAGTAGCCGAGTTTCAAGGTGGCGGTGGAACTGATGATATAGGCAACATCGCCATTTTTCCCCTGCACCTCGAGCACACCGTCGTTCACCGTGGTGGTCCCGGAGTAATTGTTTGATGCGGTCAACACGAGTGTGCCGCTGCCGAGTTTGCTGAAGCCTTGGGTGCCTCCCACCATCGCGTTGACCGTTGTCGTCTGGTTGGCAACCGTGATGGTCGGGGTGCCGGTGGCATCCAGCGTCAATGAACCGCCGCTGCCGGTGTTGAGAACCCAGTTGTGGTCAGGAGTGGTGTCGCTGAAAATCAGCTGACCGATGCTGCGTGCGCCATCCAGGGTGAGCGTGGTGTCGGCACTCAAATTGAGGGTGCTGAAGTCAGCCGTGGCACCGCTGCCACTGGCCACCACCGAGTGCGCCCAGTTGGCGGAGGCTGCCCATGAACCACCTGCCGCATTGGTCCAGGTGGGAACGGCCGGGCTTGAATAGGTGATATAGGTGGCGCGCACGACATCGCTGTCCGCTTGACCCGGCGCGCTGGCGAATGCGCTGATAGTCATGTTGGCGTCGGCCGGCACGATGATCGGGCTGCTATAGACGCTCGATGAGAAGGTAGGCGTTGACCCGTCGGTGGTGTAGTAGATCGTGCCAGTGGTGGAAATTGTCACCGCGAGTGATCCACCCAGATAGGTGCCGACGACGGGTGTGAAGACGGGTGGCGGAACGATGGCGGGGATGCCCAAGTCACGCAATTGAATGGCGTTGATTTGTGTCGATTCATTGCCTGATAGGTCAATGACTTTGGTGGAGGAGGTGGCGATGAAGGTGCCGACACTGAATTGGCCAAGGGATCCAGTGGAACCTCCGTTGTACTTCAGGTTGACGGTATTGCCGCCGCTGGTGAGGGTTTCGCTTCGGCTGTTGCCGCTGCTTCTGGAATCATTCACCCAGAATTGCACCAGGTATTCGTTGCCAATGGTTAGGTTGTTGAGGGTAACCGTGCAGGGGTTCACACCATTCGAGTATAGCCCGCCAGTGAGAATATTCTGATATTCGATGCTCAGCAAGTTGGCCGGGGATCCAGTGCCAGTTAGAAATCCGCCATAGGTGCCGTAAAATCCAGACGCGGACACGCCGCTGCCTGGGCCGGTGAAGCTTACGCCGTTGATGGTGGGAGTGGCGTTGTTCCAATCGTAGGCGAAAACCAGGTTGCCGGCGGTGGCCACATCGGAGTCGTCAGTGGTTGTGAGTGGTGGATTCCAAGTGTTCGCGGCAACGCTCACGGTGGCGGTTCCGCTAGTGGCTGAGCCAAAATCGTTAGAAACTACCAAGGTATAGTTGCCGTTATCAGACGGGGTCGCATCCGTCACCGTGTAGGTTGGCAAGTTGGCACCGGGAATGACCGTGCCGTTCTTTTTCCACTGGAAGGCGAGGCCCGTTGGCAGTCCGATGTAGTTGGCGCTCAAGGTGAGGGACGATCCGCTGGCGAAGGCACCTCCAGTTGGATCTTGGACGACCACCGGCTTGTCCGTGATGATGAAGCCGGCAAGCGCACAGTTGGTGCTAGACGGGCGCGAAAGGTTGGTAAGCTTGATCGCGTCGTTGGTGAGAACCGGGCTGACACCGAGGCCCAGGTTGTCCGGGAGAACGGTGAAAGTCACGGTGGCGACCTGAGTCGATCCGGCATCCTCGGTGATGGCCACGCTTGAGGTGGTGGTGGTTTTATTGCCACCAATCAACTCGATGACATAGCCATTAGGAAACTTGGCGTTCAAGCCAGTGATGTCCACGTTCCAGCCCGTGTTGTCGAGAAAGCTCCAAGTAACTTGGTAGTTCCCCGGCGTCATCGCGGCTATCACAAGATTTCCATCTAACCAGTTATTCGGCCAGTTATCCACCCAACCCACACCCGCCGAAGGTCCCGATATTCCGGGGGCTATCAAGCCACTCTCCCACATGTTACTCGCCGTCACATTTGCGCTGAGGGTCCCACCAAATGGCACTGCGGTGGTAAAAGATGATTGGCACGGCAAGGGCTCGGAGTTGGTCCAATCCGCCACCTCAACACCAAATGCCTTGGCCGTCACCGGCACCCCGGTCGTCTGGTAACCAAAGCCAAATCCCACCGTCTGCGGCGTCGCTCCAGAATCGTAATACCAAGATTGAAAATTGAGCCCGACGGTGGTGCCCGCTTGGGCCGCTCCGAGCATCAACGCAGCCGCCGGCACCGCCAACATGCTTCGCCTCGCTTGGTTAAAACATCCGCTTT
>JBAXCM010000073.1:0-13067 GCA_037141475.1 Verrucomicrobiota bacterium
GTCCGTACTACGCCTCTCAGTGCTTCAGCAACCCGCCCGACGGCAGGGTCGTGCAAATTGGCTGGGCTCGCATTGACATGCCGGGCATGCCCTTCAACCAAACGTTCAGCGCGCCCACTCAACTCACGCTGCACACCACCCCGGACGGCATTCGCATGTTCGCCGATCCAATCAAGGAACTCGAAAAACTGCGCAAGCCGGAACCCAAGACATTTTCTAACAAAGAACTCGCCGCCGGGACACCGTCCCTCGAGTTCGCCGCTTCGGGCCAGCTGTATGACATGGTGGCGACCCTCAAAATGGGCAGCGCCACGCAGGCCGTTCTGCGCTTCGGCGACAACACGCTGACCTATGATTTCAGCGCCCAAAAACTCGACGAGATGCCGCTCAAAATGCAGGATGGCAAGGTGACGATCCGGGTGTTAGTTGACCGTCCCATGTTTGAAGTCATTGGCGGTGGTGGTGCTTGCTTCAAGACAGCTGCCCGCCACGATATGGGCAAACCGCTAGGCAAAATATCTCTAAGCGCCCAAGGTGGAGCCCTCACCGTCGAGTCACTGGAGGTCCACGAAATGACCTCCGCCTGGCGCAATAAGTAAGCTCAACCATGCGTCTGGCATGTCGGCTTCCAAATCTCAAAGATGCGCCCCCGGCTGAAAGCTCATCCGTTTTGGCGCGTATCCATCACCCACTCACCACCGAGCGCCGGCGAGTGAAAATATCCGCACACCGTGTTAGATCTCCAACCATGATACCATCCTTCCCTTCAACCTGGAACACGTGCCTGCGGGCCTGCCTTGTTGTGACATGCGCCACCATCGCGGCTCCGGCCATGGCAGACGAGTTGCCGGCCGCCAGCCCCAACGAAGGGCAGGCGCTGCACAATGCGATTGTTGATTTGACCACCAGCTATGGGGCTCGCTATGTCGGAGGCAAGGATTTTCTTGCCCGGCTAGACGCGATGGTGAGCTTGCCGCAACTGCCGCGAGAGGAGTTCGAAAAACTGCGTCGTGAGGCCTTGCTGGCCAACCCTCTGGTGTGCGGCCAGCCCTTGCTCTACGTCGTTCGAAGCCAAAACCGCGGCGATCACCACAACACCGAGACAATGTTCCAGACCGGTGAGTGCAATACCGGTAGCTACCAGCCCGGCGGCCCGCTCAAGACCATCGATCTGGCCCACAACGGCGACATCCGCGTGGTGGCCGACCCAGGCAGCGAAGGCCGATTGCGCGATCCCGACGTCCACTTCGATGGTAAACGCATCCTCTTTTCAATGCGCAAAAACATCCGCGATAACTATCACCTCTACGAAGTTAACACCGACGGCAGCGGCCTCAAACAGCTCACTTCAGCCGAGGGCGTGTTCGACATCGACCCGCTCTATCTGCCGGATGACAACATCGTGTTCACCTCCTCGCGCGAACCCAAATATTGCATGTGCAACATCCACATCATGGGTAACCTGTTCCGAATGCAGGCCGACGGTGCCAATATCCATCAAATCGGCAAGAGCACCCTCTTCGAGGGCCATGGCTCGCTGCTGCCCGACGGCCGCCTCATCTACTACCGCTGGGAATATATCGACCGGAATTTCGGCAACGCCCAAGGCCTCTGGACCGCCAACCCCGATGGCACGAACCACGCCGGCTACTACGGCAATAATACCCCAGCAGGTGGTGTCGTCCTGAATCCGCGCGCCATCCCGGGTACCGACCTGATCCTCTGCATCCTCGGCTCCTGCCACGACCGTCCCTGGGGCGCCATGGCCATCCTCGACCGCAGCCGCGGCGTCGATGGCAAGGCACCCATCCTTCGCACATGGCCGGCCAGCGCCATCTCACGGGTGGCCGATCCCGACACACCCAACGGTGGATTTGACACATTCAGCGGAACCAATCCGAAATACGAGGATCCCTATCCGCTTTCCAACAAGTACTTCCTGTGTTCGCGAATGACCGGCAAGGGCGAGCAGATGGGTATCTATCTGGTGGACGTGTTTGGCAATGAAATCCTCGTCCACAGCGAGGGCGAGGGGTGTTACGATCCCCGTCCACTGGCATCGCGCCCCCGGCCGCCGGTCATTCCAACACGCCGCGATTATAAGAATTCCGATGGATATGTGTTTGTCCAAAACGTCTACGAGGGTACCCACATGAAGGACGTTAAGCCCGGCAGTGTGAAATTCCTCCGAGTCGTCGAATCCCCCGAAAAACGCTTCTGGACCGAGCCCGGATGGGGTGGCCAGGGCATCGAACGGCCCGGCATGAGCTGGCACGATTTTAACAACAAGCGCATCCTCGGCACCGTCCCCGTCGAGGCAGACGGTTCCGCCGCCTTTGCCCTGCCGTCCGACAAATTCGTCTATCTCCAGTTGCTCGACAAGGATGGCATGATGATCCAGTCGATGCGCAGCGGCTTGACGGCGCAGTCCGGCGAGTGGATCGGCTGCGTTGGTTGCCACGACGAGCGCCGTGCCGCGCCGCCGGCCCTGACCAATAAGAACCTGCTAGCCCTCAAGCGGCCGCCGAGTCGCTTGGACGGTTGGCATGGACCGCCGCGGATGTTTAACTATCTAACAGACGTGCAGCCTGTCTTTGACAAGCATTGCGTGAGTTGTCATGACTACGGCAAGAAGGGCGGGGAGAAGCTGATTTTGGCCGGTGACCGCGGCCTGATCTTCAACGCGTCCTACGTGAACCTTTGGACGAAAGGCGCGCTGAGCGTGGTGGGGGCGGGACCTCCCGAAATTCGCCAGGCGTATTCCTGGGGCTCGCATCCGAGCCGCCTGCTGCATTTCCGCGAAGGCACCAACAAGCACACCGAGGTAAAAATCACCGACGAGGAGCTTGAGAAGATCATCACATGGGTGGATCTCAACGCCCCATATTATCCGAGCTATGCCAGCGCCTATCCGAGAAATCAATACGGTCGCAGTCCGCTCGACGACAGCCAGTTAGGTAAACTCAAACAACTCGGCGTGAGCACCGGTATCATCGATCTCAGTTTTGACCGGCCTGAGATCAGCCCCGGCCTAGCGAAACTGCCGAAGGACGATCCGCGTTACAACGAGGCGCTGGCGATCATCCGTGCCGGCCAGCAATCGCTCAAGACCAACCCGAATCCAGACTCACCCGGCTTTGTTGCCTGCGAAACCGACCGCCAGCGAGAGCAGAAATATGAGTTGCGGGCTGAGATTGAAATGCGCAACCGGGCTGCCATTCGCGACAACCGCAAGGAGTATGACGCGCCGCCTCCCCCCGGGCAAGGATTGCAGTGAGCGTCCCAAGGTATGTCATGTCAAAGCCTGACTTCCGGGTCTTGACGCGGCGGGGGGCAAGCGACATGTTTTGCGCGCGACGGCGAGCCTTGTGCAAGTTGACGCAGCCCATCAACTTGCCACTGCACTAACTAACCAACCTTTCCGCCGCCTCATGCCCCGCCGATTTTTCCTTGTTTCGTCACTGATTGACCCCGCCGCTTGGCTGCCGGGAGATTTCCGGCCCCTGTTTGTTCAGGCCCGCTGAGGCCCCACTGCGATGCCGCGTCTGCCTGTTTGGTTGGAACGATACCGCGCCCTGCCGGCGGACGTTCACGTATTTGCGGCTGGCCAATTTTTGATCAACCTGACGCTTACGGCGCAGTTTCTGTTGCTCAATTTATTCCTCAAAGACCGCGGCTTGGACGATCCCAGCATCGCCGCGCTTACATCCCAGCGCTTCGTCGCCACCTTTTTTCTGGCCATCCCGGCGGGCCTGTGGCTGCGTGGGCGTCCTCTGCGCTGGCCCCTGATCCTTGGTGCCGCATTGTTTCCGCTCATGGCCATCGCGTCCTTGGAAACCGTCCGCTGTGGAGCCATGACTTCCGCCTCAGGCTGTTTTCTGGCGATGGGCTTTGCGAGCTTGATTTTAAACGTCGCCAACCTGCCGATGGCCATGCGGCTGGCACCAGCCCATCAGGCCAGTGAGGCGATCAGCCTGCTGTTCGCCACATGGGCGGCGGCGAGCATTTGTGGCGGTTTGGTGGCGAGCGTGCTTCAAAGCATCGGCTCGTTCCGGATTGGCAGCCTGCACGGGGTGTTTGATGAATACCTGACGCTCCTGCTGCTAACACTACCCGGGTTTGGAGCGCCATTTTTATTTGCCAGGTTGGCGGATCCCCCCGCGCCCGTCCAAACGACCCGGCACTGGTTGCACGTCCACCGCAGCGACGTGCCGGTGTTGCTGCATACCCTGCTGCCGACCCTCTGCATCGCCACTGGTGCTGGCCTGAGCATCCAATTCCTCAACCTCTTTTTCAAAACTGTCTTCAGTGTGGATGCTTTCCATTATTCCGCCTACGGCTCCGTCAGCAACGTGCTGGTGCTCATCGCCGGTCTGATCGTCCCGGAAGTGCGCCGCCGCTTCGGCTGGCGCGGTGCCATCCTCGGCGTGCAAAGCGTCGCCGTGGTCCTGCTAGCCACCATGGGCTTCACCGAATTGTGGAAGGCCGCCACTTGGGCACTGCCTCTGGCCGTCGGTTGTTTCATCATCCGTCAGCCGCTCATGAGCATGGCTGGCCCGTCCATCAGCGAACTGACCATGACCTACGTCGGCGAGCGCAACCGAGAACTCATGAGCGCCTGCAACGGGGCCATTTGGAGCGGCTCGTGGTGGCTCGCCGCCAAAGTTTTCCAACTCCTCCGTTCCCACAATTTGCCCTATTGGCAAATTTTCCTAACAACATCCGTGCTCTATCTTATCGGCACTTATTTCTATCTGGACCTGATCCGAAGCGTGGACCGTCGCGAGGCTCAGGCCAACAAGCCTCAGGCACAAGTTGTTCAGAAGCCAGGCAACTAGCCTAATAACTGAATTCATGGCGTGTCAATGACTCTTTCGCCACTGCGGCCACCGCCGTGCTGTGAGCGTATGCGAGTGAGTTACGACAAACTCACTGGTGAAGGCACGCCCGTTGAGGTCGTGCACGATGAGGTGCAACTCCACAGCATCCTCAAAGCAGCTTCGACTGAACATCACGTCCTTACCCAGCCGAGCCCCGACGTCGTGAACCTTGTGCCATTCACCCATTATATCCAGCGTCCACAACTCGACATTCCGTACCAATATCTCATTCATCACCTGCCATAATTCATCAGGTAAAGCATGCTCTAGTACCCTGAACGCCGCCCGATAGCGCCGCACCACAAGCGGCGGCATCACCACCCGTGTGGCCGCTTGCTCATACAACGCCGCAAGCACCGCCTGCTGAAATGCCTCAAATGCCCCCTGCAACCCGTTCAAATTCTGCAAGTGGCGACTGGCCACCCGCCGCAAGCGGGTCCTTCCATGGGGCGCACCCAACGCCCGTTCCATCGCCATCATCGATACCGCATGCTGATCTAACAGAGCCACCCCACGCCGCGACAATTCCCGTTGCGGATCCTCAAGCTGCGGGACAATCCCTGCCATCGTCTTGAGCCCGGTTTGCATTTTCTCGTGGACGGCTTGAGCCTGACAAAAGAACCGGTGCAAGTCCGCTGCCACCCGGTGGGCGCGCCACAGATGAAGGCCCTTGCCTACCAACGCTGCCACTCCTGCACCCGTCACGATGGCCAGTGCGCCCAGCACAGTGATTTTTGACAGGTCCATGGCTAACACGAAAGGCAGCTCAGACTCGCCGACGGACACGGGTTGAGCCAAGGCGAAACAAGTCTGAAGCCCACTGCGCCAATTCCTCGCTCACAGGCTCTTGGTTAGCGCTGCGAGGGAAAGTTTGGTGCACTCCATCGGCGACAGTCCATCTGGATAGACCTCCTGTTCGAGCGTGAGCCACTCGGTTCCGCCAACCTCACGGCAGGCCTGAAGAACCGGTGGCCAGTTCACGGAGTCCTGGCCGAAGAACGCTTTCTTGCCGGCCTCACGCTTGATGACCGTCGGTTTGATATGCACCACCTTCATGCGACCGGGGTGGCGTTTCATCAGATCGGCGCAATCCTGGCCAGCATCGGAAGCCCAGCCGCAATCGACCTGCAAGACAACGTCGCCGCTGGTGCGTGCGGCGAACAATTCCCAATGATTGGTATCGCCGATTTTAGCGAACTCGCCGGTATGGTTATGATAGCCACAGGCCATGCCATGGGGTTTGAGTTTGGCGGCTGTCTCATTAAAGAACTCTGCTAGAGCCTTGCTCTTCTCCGGATGGGTGAAGTCTCCGTCGCCAGGCACAATCAGATACTTGCAGCCAATCTGCTGGTGAAAGTCGATAGTCTTTTGCAGCGCATCACCACGCAGCGTGGGCGTGCCAATATGGGTGGCAGCCACCTTCAAGCCCAATGCATCGAGTTTCGTCCGCAATTCCTTCGCCTTGCCACTGTAGCTGTGGTAGCCGGCAAACTCGACTCCCACGAATCCCATCTTGGCCAGTTCCGCTAGCGCCGCATCGAAATCCTTCGCACAGGCATCGCGCACCGAATACAATTGCACCGAAATGGGGATTTTAGCGGTGGCGGGCGGCGCAGCCAGCGCCCGCCCAGCGACCACTGTGGCCGCACCGATCAGAGAACTGGTGACAAATTGACGACGTGACATGAACTGTGGTTTCATTGTGCTTGAGAATGCTCAGGCACTACCCCCGCCCGCAACCTTTTTTTCTCTGAAATCGCGCGACATCGGGCATCCGACGTCGAACAGATGAAAGGAATCCTGTGCAAGGAGATGCCATTTTCACCGCCGCCTCAATCCATCCGGCTGGGTCTGAAGAGCCGCCTCGCTAGACGAAAAGGTTCAAGTCGGATCGCTGCCGTATGAGTTATGGCCTTCCGTGCCCCTGAGGCAGCCACATTCCACAAACGTCCAGATGCCGCCGACGTAAGGAATGAGATTGATGAGAACCATGACCCCGGGCTTGTTGCGGTCATGCCAGCGCTTGATCTGCAAGGCCAGCGAACTCCAAATGAAAAGCACCATCAACGGCAGAAGCAGCACCAAGAACAAAATGGGTTCGCTGAACCGGAATAACAAAGGAAAAAACACCCCCATCACCATGAACACGCCGATCCAAATGCCGATTCCGGCCCAGTAGCTGCGCCTAGGAATCCGCCCCTCGAAACTCCACAGGATCTGCGTCCACGTTAACTCAACCCTCGGCCCGTCCACGTACGGGAAGTCGCTTGAAATGGCTTGCGGAGGTTGATAGGGATTGACCGACCCCGCTCCGCCCGGCCCCCTGATGAACGGAGGAGGAGGTGGTGGTGGTGGTGCGCTTGGCGACGCGAGATAACGCGACAGCTCGGATTGATGCAATGGCACCCAATCCACCAGTCCCTCCCGCCACACCAAGGATCTGACGGTCAAGGTGCCGTTGGCCAGCAAGGCCACCGCCTCCGCCTCGTCCACCGGTCCCTGTTGTGCTCCGTTCGATTCGTAATACCAAATTGCCATGACTGTGAATTGTCCACAGCCAGCGTGTCGTCATTTCAGCAAAGAACAAGTCCGAAACACACGTCTCGGGCCGCCGATTCCGTCAGACTCAGAACGCAGCGTTCGACCTCGCTTTCTATCACAGAGCGAACAAGTCAGATTCCCTAACCGTCGACTGTAAGCGAAAAATGCAATAGATCTGGCAAATGCGAAATGCGAGGACTGGTTCCATGAAATCAGCGGGCTGCGGCCTTGAGCTTGACGATGGCTTCGTCAAGGCGCTGGCGAGCATTTGTTAGATCGGTATTGAGAGTGCGGATGCGTTCATCGCGCTGGTTGAGGGCTTCCTGCCAAGTTTTGAGCTGTTCCTCCAAGGTTTCAATTTGTTGTTCTTCGATGGCCAGTTCGGCATTGAGATCGGAGAGCTGGGTGTCGCGCAGGGCCAACAATTGGCCGCTGGCGGCGAGCGCCTGTTGTAGGGAATCGATAGACTCCTTAAGCATCGTCTGCTCGTGCTCCAAGGTGTCGGCGTGTTCGCGGGCAACGGCAGTTTCGTCCTGGGCGGCGAGCACGCGGCGCTCCAATTCCTGAACTCGGACGTCAAGGTTGCGCTCACGGTGCCACTCCATGACCAACAACAGCCCCAGAAGCCCACATCCCGCCGCATTCACCCACGTCAAAACTCGACTATTCACGGGCCCGCCTCCTTCGTCTCAAAGCCGATTTTTTCGATGCCCGCAGCGCGGACCGCATCCAGCACGGCCATCATGGGTTTATAGCGAGCCTCCTCATCTCCCGATATGAGCACCCGTGCCTCGGTCGGCAGGTTTTCGCGCTTGAGCCGCGCAGTGATTTCCGAGGGCGTCACCACTTGCTTGTCCCAGGTGATCACGCCATGGGCATCCACCGAAATTTGCACCGGTGGCGTCTGGCTCTGCGCCACCGCGCTGCCGGCCGCCGGCAGGCGCAGCGGCACCCGGCACAATTGAGTCATGCTCAGGCTCACCAGCATAAAAGCGGCGAGCAGGAAGAACATGATATCGATCAAGGGCACCACTTCGATGCGGGCCTCATCGCCCTCATCGTCGCTCGAAGAGCTGTGAAGTTTCACTGGCATAGGCATCTAGCGAGGTGGCCGAAGCTCTGCGGCAAACACTTCCAAATCGTGACCGTGTTCCTTGGCTGACTTTACTAACAGCTCCGTGTGGTTGATCCATCGCTCCAGCGATCCCCTCAACACCGACACCCGCTTGCGAAAAAAGTTGTACGGCAGCAGGCAGCAAATTGCGATGCCGATGCCACAGGCCGTGGCAATAAGCGCCTCGGCAATCCCTCCGGATACCTTGGAAGCCGCCAATTGCTCAGCCCCCACGAAGGAAAATGAACGCATGATTCCGACGACTGTTCCGAATAGCCCGAGCAAAGGTGCGAGAGTAATGAGAGTGCTGAGGACCCACATGCGGGCCTCGGATTTTTCGATGAGATGGGTGGCGTGGAGTTGCATAGCCGCGAGCATTGAGGTGTGAGCATGGGTCATGCCCTCGCGCAGATTGAGCAAATACGGATCATTGGTGCCATGGCCGAGTTGCCAGGCTATTGTAAAATCACCGGTGCCGATGGCCTCGCGGGCTCGGTTCTGGTCGGCACTGCGGATTGTGGATTGGAGGCGCAGCCACCAGATGACGCGGTCGAGCAGCACGCAGAGGGCGAGGAACGAAGTGGCGACGATGGGCCACATGACCCAGCCCCCTTTAAAGAATGTTTCGACGACGATATTGGCAATCACGGAGAAGACTATTTGAGTTTGAAATCGATTTGGCGTTGGAGCTTCATCACGGTTCCCGGGGGAAATGTCCAGCGGCGCACCGTGTCCAGTGCCTCGTTGTCAAGTAGCGGCCAGCGCGATGGTTCCTTGGCGTAGGCGGAGAGCACCCGCCCGTCGATACCCACAGTGAACTCAATGAGCACTGAGCCACTCTGGCCCTTGCTGCGGGCTTGCGCCGGATAGATCGGCGGCGGCATTTTTCCCGCTGCCATGCGGGCAGCAATTGCTCCGGCACGGGTTTCGCCAGAGGCAGTTTCGCGGGTTCGGGCCGCCGATTTAGAGCTACGCTGCTGCGGTGGAGTGGCAGCTGGCTGCCTTGGGGCCGTGGGAACCGACGGCATGGCAGGCAGCGAGACTTCAGATATATCCGGAACTTCCGGCAGCGGCGGAAGGTCGGCGGTTTGCGGGATTTGCGGCGGCTCCGGCAAGGCGTCTGGCGGCGGAATGTCCGCCACCTCTCGCGCCGGATCACTCACCGCAGCAGTCACCTCGGGCGCGCCGAGGGAAATTTCCGGGTTGCTGATGAAGGCCGCCGTTTCCCCGGCCCGCGACGATTTCGCCGGAACATGCCAAACTGGCAGCAACCACGCAACACCATCCAAACACGCCAGCCCCAACCAAAGGGCGAGCGTGGTGATATTGATGGCGTAAACCAGGGAACTCATAGGCGGCTGACGCAACAATCTGCCAAATCCCTCCCCCATTGACAACCCCACAGCCAAAATTCGGAAGCCCCCATCCCCAGAACCTCGCGGTGTTTGACCTCAAGATAGCAGCTGGATCGAGCATCTCACAGGAAGCCTGCCCCCGCAGCCGCGCTGACCGGATAGATTTCTGGCCGGATCGAGGAAGCAGCGAAATAACGCGAGCCCACAGCGGCGGCAAACGCGTCGAGCTGATCCACCTGCACCAGCGCAACCATGCAGCCGCCGAAGCCGGCCCCGGCCTGACGGGCACCGAGCACACCCGGGGCGGCGAGCATGGCAGCCATCATCGTGTGCATCGCCGGGGAAGCAATTTCGTAGAGATGGGATGCGCCGTGGAACGATGCGGCGGTGAGTTCGGCTATGGCGCGATGGTCACCGGCACTGAGAGCCGCAGCCAAAGCGGCGACGCGGGCATGCTCCTCGATGATGAAGCGGCAGCGCTTGGCGACGATGGGCGGCAGTTCGGATTCGCGGGAGATATAGGCCTGGTGAGTAAGCTCGCACAAGGCCGATGCACCTAGCAGCCTTGCGCCGTTTTCGCACTGGGCACGGCGTTCTCCGTATTCGGAACCGGCGAGCTGGCGTTGCGATTTGGTGTCGCAGATGACCACTCCAATGCCCGCTGCGATGGTCACCGGTTGGCTGGTGAGGTCGTGGCAATCCAATAGCAGCGCGCATCCTTGGCGGCCCATGCAGGAGGTAAATTGGTCGAGGATGCCACAATTGACGCCGACGAAGTGGTTTTCTGCGCGTTGGCACAGCAGCGCCTTTTCCACCGGATCGAGGGACCAAGCGCCGAGCGCCTCAAACACGGTGGCTGCCGCACATTCAAGCGCTGCGGAAGAACTCAACCCGCTGCGCAAGGGCACCGTGCTGTGGATCACTCCGTCGAACCCGCAAAGTGGCAACCCAGCTTCCTGCAAGACCAATGCCACACCATGGACGTAATCAATCCACGGATGCTCTGGACATTTTTCACTGGAATCCAATGCAAATGAGGCGTCAACTCCGAGGTTGAGCGAATGAAGACGGACCTCGCTCGTTGAGTTGGGACGTGCGGCAATCCAGGTGTCGCGACCAATCGGAAGTGTTAGAACAGCGCCCAGGTTGTAGTCCGTGTGACTGCCCATCAAATCGACCCGCCCCGGCGCGCGGCACCAAACGGACGGCGCCCCCCCAAAACGGCTAAGAAAGGCTTGGGCAACAAGGTCGCGGCGTTGAGGGTCGGTGGTCATCTATTTAACAAAAGTAGATTAACTGGGAAAGGCGCTGAGCATGGCGAGGATATTTTCCACGGGAATGTCCGACTGCATGCGGTGGGATGGCCCGAGGATGAGGCCGCTGCCATCGGGGGCGAGGTCGCGGATGCAGGCTGCAGTGGCGGCGCGCACGGCTTCGGGCGAAGCAACGGGCAGGACGGTTTGAGTGGAGATGCCGCCATAGAAGCTCAGATTCATGCCAAACTCCCGGTACAGCCGAGCGTGATCCAGCACCTCAGGCTGCACCGGATTGAGGCAGGTTAGGCCGATGTCCACGAGATCGGGCAAAATCGGCCAAATGTCGCCGTCGGAGTGGAGGATGACGGGCAATCCGGCGTCTCGGAAGACGGAGAACATTTGGGCGAGGCGCGGTTTGATGAGTTCGCGCCACACGCTGGGCGCAAAGAGCAGGCTTTTTTGCGCCCCGTAATCATCGCCGAAGTAGCCACCGTCAACCCCGAGGCCAACAAAGCGCTTCGCCAACGCAACCTGGATGGCAGTGATCCGATCTAGCAATTCTGCCGCCGCCTCCGGTTCGCACACCAAGTCCATCAGGAATTGGTCGAAGCCTCGCAACGACCAAGCGCGCTCAAACAGCGCGAAACCGAAGTTAGGAACCACAAAATGGCGGCCTGCATCAGCCGATATCGCCGCAATGGCCGAATCTAACAAATTAAGTGCCTCAGGATCGGGCCAAATAAAGGAGCTTGGGTCGCAGTCGTCAGCCAGCGGTGCAGCTGCATGCCAGTAGCCCTCAGTTTCGGTGCCCCAGCCGGCGCCCCACCAATCGAAAGCCACGCGGCCGTCATCACTGAGTCTCTGGGTATGATCCACATCGACGCGCAGGAGATGGTTGTCGAGGTGGGCACCGAGTTCAGCTGTTGAGCAACTGAAATGCGCGGCAAGTTTGGCTGCGATGGCACCCGTGTAGTTCGTCTGTACCGGCAAGCGGTCCACCGGTTGACGCCACAAAGCTTGGCGCATGCGTTGTTTCGGGGTGAGCATCTGAGGCAAGATCAACTGGGAATAGCTACCGTTTCTGGCCCGCGACGACGTGCCCCGGGATGAATCAGCTAGAAAGATTCTGGCAACACCCGGGGCATGGCGCCACCGCTCAGTTGTCCAATCCCGATGTTGTATTGACAATGTTAGGGCGGATTTGCACTTGCTCTCTAGCGGGCCAAATGAGGAAATGGGGTTGCGCCACTGGGGATGCCAATGCTCGGATCAACCGCCATGCCAAGGAGCCGAAAGACCGACGAAGCCACCGCGGACGGACCACGCCAAGTGTGTGGAGCCGCATGTTGCGCCACCGCCCGCTTCGAGGAGGTGCCAGCGGCTGCGGATGCCTCGATCGGGGTGGTTTCATATGACCGGCCGCGATTTGAGCGGGGGTGGCATTACCATCCGGAGGTGGAACTGACACTCATCTTGGAAAGCTCCGGCCAGCGTTTCGTCGGAGATCACATCGGCAACTTCGAGCCGGGCGATCTTGTTTTGTTAGGCGGCAACATCCCCCACGTCTGGCGCAGCGACCCGTTGGCGTTGCCGAAGCGACAGCGGGCGCGCTCCATTTATGTACACTTCCGCAGCGCCTGGTTAGAGGGTTTGGCCGGAGACTTGCACGAGTTTCAGGAGATCGGATGCTTGCTGGAACAGGCGGCGCGGGGCTTGTGTTTCGGCGGGCCCGGGTGTGGGCAGGTGGCGCGGGAGATGGAGCGATTGCCTGGCTTGTCTGGGATGCGGCGCTTGCTGGCATTGCTGGCATTGCTGCAATCCCTGGCCGAAGCAGGCGGCGGCGTGCCCTTGTCGAGCGCCGGATTTTCGCCCGTTCTCGACCATCGGGCCGGTGAGCGCATCCGCAAGATCCACTGCCATG
>JBAXCM010000074.1:0-13052 GCA_037141475.1 Verrucomicrobiota bacterium
GCCCCCCATTCATGATTTTTAAAAGTCTCTGTCGTCACGCCGAAATCGGCGCAAATTCCTATTTGCTCGAAACTTCTAACGCCCGCATCGTGCTCGATGCCGGCATGCACCCGAAACACGAGGGGGCCGAGGCCATCCCACATTTCGAGATGCTTGAGGACGGCAGCATCGATTCTGCGATCATCACTCACTCCCATCTCGACCACGTCGGGACTCTGCCGGTTTTGCTGGAAAGCCAGCCGCAGGTCAAGGTTTTCCTAACGGAAGAGACCGCAGATCTGGCACTCGCATTGCTGCATAATTCCGTCAATGTCATGCAATCCAAGCGCATCGAGTTGGGGATAGCCGAGTATCCACTCTTTGAGCACCGAGAACTCGACGAACATAAGAAATCCTTCGAACGCCGGGCCGTCGAGCGCCCGTTCGATCTCGATCCCAATGGCTCGATCCGCGCCACCTTTCACGACGCTGGTCACATTCTCGGCTCAGTCGGCGTCACTCTCCAGGCGGAGGGCAAGCGCATCCTCTATACTGGCGATGTGAATTTCGAGGATGCCTCATTGCAAAAAGGTGCGCTGTTTCCCGAGACGCCGGTGGATGCCATCATCGTCGAGACAACCCGTGGCAACCACGTCCGGCGGCCGGATTACACCCGGGTCAGCGAGGAAGACGCCTTTGCCGAGGCGATTTCCCGGGTGTTAGCTCGAAAGGGATCGGTGCTCATTCCGGTGTTTGCCATCGGCAAAACCCAAGAAGTATTGGCAATGATTCACCGCTTCAAACGCCAACACCTCATCCCTAAGAAAACCCCGGTCTATATTGGCGGACTAAGCACGAAAATGACCCACATCTTCGATAGCTTCAGCGATGTGTCGCGCCGCCAACTCCCACGCTTTAATTTCCTAACAGACATGGAGCTTGAGACCGGCGCACGCAAGAATCGTGGCTCGATTCCCTTTGTCTCCGGTTGCATTTACGCGCTCTCCAGCGGCATGATGACAGAAAAAACCGTGTCTAATAATTTTGCCCGGCAGGGGGTATTGGAGAACAAACGGCACGGCTTGTTTTTCGTCGGCTACGCGGATCCGGCCTCGCCGGGCGGCCGCATTCGTTGCGCGAAACCGGGTGATGAGGTGTTGCTAGATCCGGCCTATCCGCCGGTACCGTTGCACTGTGAGATGCGGGTATTTGATTTCAGTGGTCATGCGACGCGAGAGGCCATTGCGGATTACATTGTGAAGGTGCGGCCGAAGAAGGCCTTTTTGGTTCACGGGGATGCACCGGCGATTGGCTGGTTCTGCCGAGAACTCAATCGCCGTTTGCCAGACACAGAAGTGATCGTCCCGCAGCCCGGTGACTCCCATCTGATATGAGGGGCATGATTGGGCTATCCTAACGGGATCAAGGGGCCTGAAGAATTCGCTTGTTGGTTGGATCATTCCATTCAAGCATGCCAACATGCAGATTGTGAACATCGCTGAACATCGGTTGGCCGTGGTTATTTCCCTCGCCGCTATAGTCTCGTTTCAAATGCTTTCCTCGCAGGCGGCAGGGGCTGCAGCGGGCAGACGCTTGCACGTCGGCCCGGGCCAAACTTACCTAACGCCTAGCTCGGCTGCTGCCGCAGTCAAGGACGGCGATACGGTTGAGATAGAGGCCGGCGAGTATCCCGGGGATGTGACGGTGTGGTCGGCCAGCCGGCTAATCCTCCGCGGCATCAATGGCCGGGCTCACCTAAGCGCCGCCGGCAAGAGTGCCGAGCAGAAAGCCATCTGGGTGATTCGCGGCGACGATTCGACGGTAGAGAACATGGAATTTTCCGGTTGCCGGGTGGCGGATCGCAATGGGGCGGGCATACGTCAAGAAGGGAAGGGGTTGGTGGTGAGGCATTGCAGTTTTCATGACAACGAGAACGGCATACTAACTGGTGCCAATGCCGCGAGTGATATTTTGGTTGAATACAGTGAGTTTGCCCGCAACGGAGCCGGAGATGGATATTCGCATAACCTCTACATCGGCCAAGTCCGCAGCTTCACCCTGCAGTCCTGCGCTTCCCGGCAGGCGAAGACCGGCCATCTGGTGAAAAGCCGCGCCCAGACGAATTTCATTTTATATAACCGTCTGATGGATGAGCAGGACGGTTCTTCGAGTTATGTGATCGACCTGCCCAATGGCGGCCGCAGCTTTATTATCGGCAACATTATCCAGCACGGCCCTCATGCCGAGAATGGCATCGCGGTTTCCTACGCAGCGGAGGGCGCGAAAAATTCCGTGCAGGAGCTATATGTGGTCAATAACACCTATATCAATGAGCGCGGAGCATCGGCCGGGTTTCTGCGCGTTGCAGGCACTCCGCCCATCGTTCGGGTTATCAATAATATCATCACAGGAACCCCTTCCGTGCTCAGCGGTCCAGGAGAATCTAGCAATAATCTTGTGACAAGTCCGGCTGCGGTATTCATCGATGCCCCGCATGCCGACTACCGGCTGGCACCGCGCTGTGCCGCGCTCGGAACGGGGATTGACCCAGGTAAGGCTGGCGACTTCAGCCTAACCCCTAAAGCGTATTACCGGCATCCGGCAGCCAGCGTTGTGCGCCCCGCAGGAGAGAAACTCAACATCGGTGCATGCCCCGGCGGTGGCTAATACCAGAGGCCAGTCTGACAATTTTCTGGGATGACGAAGGCGGGGAGATATGAGTTCAGCGTCCGATCTCAACATCGAGGTCTTGTGGCTCGATTCCGAACTCAACGCCCGCTGGCGCAACGTCCAGCGCGAGGTGAGCGTGGTGGCAGGACTCGCTGACCTGCATTTGGAATGCGTGCCGAGTCCTTGGGATTTGACCGCGACATTCCAGAAGTTGGAGGAAACCCGCAATTCCGAATAAGTGACTTGGCGCGAAGGGCTCATCACGCCATGGCGGTGGACTGTCTCGGGCGGCGGCTGCGTCGGGTACACGGATTATCGCTCGACGTGGTTGAACGAATACTACCGGCTGATGTTTTCCGGCGTGCCGGGCTACCGCGTAGCCAACCCCAGAGGATTGCAGCAATTGAGTGATCAATTGAAAAATGAATAATTTTACTTTTTTTCTCGACAGACCATGGCTTGGTGAGATTCTTCCGGCATGAAGAGTACTCTGAAAATTTAGAATTTATGGTCATTTTTCCGAAATCCTTGGGTACGTCAGCGCTGTGGCTCATTGTCGGCGGTCCACTTTTAGCAGCAGTCCCCGGGGCTAAACCGGCGCGCTCGCCCGACCAAGCAGTTTCCTACTATGAGGAGCTGCTACCGATCTTCCAGGCCAATTGCCACGGTTGCCATCAACCCGCCAAGGCGAAGGGCGGGTACGTGATGACGGCGTTTGACAAGCTTCTGGCTGGGGGCAAGACGGCCGGGGCCATCGTTCCGGGAAAGCCTGAGATGAGCCACTTGCTCGAACAAATCACGCCGAATCCGGCCGGCGAGGTCGAGATGCCGAAGAATGGCAAACCTCTCGCCACGGCCGAAATCGACCGGATCCGCAAATGGATCGCCGAAGGGGCGCTTGATGACACGCCGCTCAACGCCCGCGAACGCTACGATTCCGAGCATCCCCCGACCTATTCTCGGCCGCCGGTCATCACGTCCCTCGATTATTCCCCGGATGGAACCCTGCTCGCCATCTCCGGATTCCATGAGGTGATCCTCCAGAAAATGGACCCCAGTGGCACTGCCACACCCTTGGCACGATTGGTGGGTTTATCGGACCGGATTGAATCAGTGCGTTTTTCGCCGGATGGCAGCCGCCTGGCGGCCACTGGCGGGTTGGTGGGCCGGATGGGAGAGGTACAAGTTTGGAACGTGGAGAAACGCAAACTCGAACTCTCGGTCCCCACCACCTTCGACACCGTTTACGGTGCCTCATGGTCGCCAGATGGCTCCAAAATCGCCTTTGGCTGCGCTGACAAAACCGCCCGAGCGATCGATTCGAAATCCGGCAAACAGGTGTTATTCATGGGATCGCATGGCGATTGGGTGCTCGATACGGTGTTCTCTACCGACGGCACCCATCTCATTTCCTCGGGCCGCGATCAGACAGCCAAGCTCACCAAGGTCGATGAAGAACGCTTCGTTGACAACATCACCTCGATCACGCCGGGTGCCCTCAAGGGGGGCCTCGCCTCAGTTGCCAAACACCCCGCACGCGACGAAATCCTCGTCGGCGGCTCCGATGGGGTGCCCCAGATTTATCGGGTATTCCGGATCACCGAGCGGAAAATCGGCGATAACTCGAACCTCATCCGAAAATTCCCCAGCATGCCCGGCCGGATCTGGTCGGTGGCTTACCGCCCCGATGGCAAGCGCGTCGCAGCTGCCTCCAGCCTCAACGGCAAAGGAGCTCTCCACATTTTCAGATCCGAGTTCGACACCGCCCTGCCGGCTGATGTGAAAGGCATTTTCGACAAGGCCACACCCGAACGCTCCGCCGAGCAAAACGCCCGTGTCGAGCAGTACCTCACAGAAGGCACCGAGCGCCTGCAGGGTCTTGATTTCGACACGCCGATTTTCGCGCTGCGATTTTCGCCGGATGGATCAAAAATCGCTGCCGCCGGCCAGGACGGCGTGGTGCGTATCATCGACGTGGAAACAGGGAAGCTGGCCAGCTCGTTCATCCCGGTGGCAGTCACCCGTCCGCAGGATGCACCCGGGCTGGCCGCCAAGCCCGGGGCCACAGCCATCAATCCCGATCTCGCTGCCACCGGCAAGCCCTTCCCCGCCATTGATCCCGAACCGCTGCCAGAAGGACGAAAACTCGCTGGCATCTCGGTTTTTCCTGCGGATATTGCCCTGGATTCTCCACACGCCTATCGCCAGATCCTTGTCACCGCGCACTTTGAAAATGGCGAAACTGCTGACGTCACCCGTCATGTGAAATGGTCCCTATCCGCTCCATTGCTCGCGATTTCCAAACGAGGGCTCGCCAGACCTGCGGCCGACGGGACGGCTGAATTATCCGTTCAGTTGAGCGGGTTCGAAGCCAAGGCGCGCGTCAATATTTCCGGCTTTGGTCGCACAGCAGCTCCAGATTGGGTCCGCGACGTCACCCCGGTGATCGCTTCCCTTGGCTGCAGCGCCGGCACCTGCCACGGCTCCAAGGATGGCAAAAATGGCTTCAAACTCTCCCTCCGCGGCTATGACCCCATCTTCGATGTGCGTGCCTTCACCGACGACCATGCCTCGCGCAGGACCAACCTTGCCTCGCCCGACGATTCGCTCATGCTGCTGAAGGCGACGGCCGCTGTTCCCCACGAAGGAGGCCAGCGCATGACCGTTGGATCGATTGACTATCAGGCGATTCGCGATTGGATCGCCCAAGGTGCCACCCTCAATCCCGCCACGAAGAAGGTGGCCTCGATAGAAATCACCCCTAAAAACCCGGTGGTTCAAAACATCGGCGGGCGCCAGCAGTTCAGCGTGATCGCCACGGATCCAGACGGAAGGCAACACGATGTCACTGCCGAGGCCTTCCTTGAGATCAGCAACCCAGAAGTTGCCGAGGCCGATAAATTCGCCCTCGTCTCGGCTATCCGCCGCGGAGAAGCCCCCGTGCTTGCCCGCTATGAAGGGGCCTACGCCTCCACAACTCTAACCGTTATGGGTGACCGTTCGGGTTTCGAGTGGCAAGCCCCGCCCAGCTTCAATGAGATCGACGGGCTCGCAGCTGCCAAGTGGCAGCGAATGAAAATCCTTCCATCCGGGCTGGCGGAAGACACGGAATTCCTGCGCCGGGTGCGCCTCGACCTCACCGGACTGCCGCCCACCCCAGAGGCCGTGCGCGCTTTCATCGCCGATCCCCGCGAATCCCGCGTCAAACGGGATGAACTCGTCGATCAACTCGTGGGCTCACCCGATTTTATTGAATTCTGGACGAACAAATGGGCCGACTTGCTGCAGGCAAACGGCAAGTTTCTCAGTCCGGAAGGTGCCAAATCGCTGCATGGATGGGTTCACAACGAAGTCTCCAAAAACACTCGCTACGATGAATTTGTCCGTAAGATCCTGACTGCCACCGGATCGAACAAGGACAACCCCGCTGCATCCTACTTCAAGATCCTCCGCACTCCAGAGACTGCGATGGAAAACACCACCCACCTGTTCCTAGCCACCCGCTTCAACTGCAACAAGTGCCACGACCACCCGTTCGAACGCTGGACCCAGAACCAATATTTTCAAACCGCCGCCTTTTTTGCCCGCACGGGTTTAAAAAAGGATCCGGCCTCCGGCGACAATCAGATCGGCAAGACTGAGGTTGAGGAAGGCAAACCCCTCTTTGAGATCGTCGTCGATAACCCCGACGGCGAGCAAAAACACGAACGTACCGGCGAATTCGTCGCCCCAGGTTTCCCCTATCCGGTCACACACCCGGACGCAAACCACTCAACGCGCCGGGAACAACTCGCCGCCTGGGTCACTGCGGCTGAAAACCCGCTCTTCGCCCGTTCCTATGCCAACCGGATCTGGGGATACCTGTTCGGAATCGGCATCATCCAACCCATCGATGACATCCGCGCCGGCAATCCGCCCTCCAATCCGGAACTGCTCGACTGGTTGACCTCACAGTTCACCGGGCACCAGTTCGACGTCCGACATCTCTTCCGCACCATCTGCAAATCGCGGACCTATCAACTCGCTGTGCGCACGAATCAATGGAACCAGGACGACACTATCAACTTTTCGCACGCCATCGCACGGCGGTTGCCCGCCGAGGTGCTTTTCGATTCTATCTACAACACCACCGGGGCCAAGTCGCACTTTCCTGGCGTTGATGCCGGAACCCGCGCCTCCGCGCTTCCCGATTCCGGCATCACTCTGCCTGATGGCTTCCTTGGTAATCTAGGCCGCCCACCTCGAGAAAGTGCCTGCGAGTGCGAACGGGGCTCCTCGCTCGAACTCGGTCCTATCATGGCGCTGGTCAGCGGCCCCACCGTGGGCGATGCCATCAGCGACCCGGGCAACGTCATCAGCAAGCTTGCATCATCCGATATGGACGACGCCAAACTGGTCGACGAACTCTTCATCCGCATCCTCAACCGACCCGCCACCTCGCAGGAAATCCAAGCTGGCGTCGAAACAATCCGCGCCATCCCTGCCGAACACACCAAGCTGGCCTCCTCCCTCGAGGCGTTCCGCAACAGTCTCCCACCCGATGTCAAAACCGCCATCGCCACCCGCGCCGAGGCCATCACCAAAGCCCGCTCCGTTCTAGCAGATGCGGCCAAGACCTGGAACGAACACAAGGCGGAAATCGAAAACGCCAAACGCCTGAAAACCGAATCACTGACCGCCGAACTGGCCAACTGGGAGAAAAACCTGCCCGCAGGTCTGGTTGAATGGGAGAAGGCCGGGCACTTCGGTACGACTTGGACAATTCTCAAATTCGTGGAAATGACGTCCACCAACGGTGCAAAACTCGATGCCCTTGACGACGGCTCGATCTTCGTCAGCGGCCCTAACGGCAAGACTGAATACTCGCTGGCTGCCGATACCGACCTGACGGGCATCACCGGCATCCGCCTCGAAGCCCTCGCCGACGACAAACTCCCCGCCAAAGGTCCGGGGCGCAGTCCGAATGGCAATATTGTGCTGTCCGAATTTACCGTCAGCTCCGCACCCAAGGCGCAAAGCAACCCACTGCGGCCCGTTCTCCTTCAGAACGCGCAGGCAGATTTCAGCCAGAGCGGCTATGACGTCAAGAGCTTGGTCGATGGCCACGCCGGAGATCAAACCACCGGCTGGGCAATCAGCCCGGAGTTAGGGAAAGACCACACCGCGCTCTTCGAAACCAAGGAAAATATCGGCTCGGCTGGCGGTACGCGGCTGAAGATTGTCATGAACCAGCAATTTCAGGATGGCAACCACTCGCTGGGTAAATTCCGCCTCTCAATCACCACGGATCCCCGCCCCCACCACTCCGGACTCCCGGCTCCCATCGCCTCCGCCCTCGCCGTCCCCTCAGACCATCGCAACCCTGAACAGACGAAAATTCTTACCGACTACTTCCGCTCCATCGATCCCCAACTCCACCGCCTCCAGACCGATCTCGCCGAAGCCAAATCCCCTCTCACCGAACCCGCCGATCTGAAGGCCGCACGCGAGTCCCTCGACAAACTCCTGGCCCTGCCCCCCGTTTCAACGCGCCTCGCCAACCTCGAGCGTGATGTGACCCTCAGCAGCACCCAAGCCGCCAACCCACGCCTCACTGCCGCCCAAGACCTCACCTGGGCCTTGATCAACAGTCCCGCTTTCCTGTTCAATTACTAAACTCGCGGCCAGCCAACTTTCCGCACAATCCGATCCCATCCCACCATGTTTCGCATCGCCGGCCCTTCCTCCAAGGATCTTTGTGATCCACTCCTCAACCCCAGCCGCCGAGACTTCCTCCGCGTCGGTGGCTCAGGCATGTTAGGACTCACCCTCGGCTCAATGTTCCAGATGAAGGCCCTCTCTGCCGAGCCCTCCGCCAAGCCCTCCGCTGGCGCTCCAGGATGGGGCAAGGCGAAAAGCATCATCCTCGTCTATCTGCAAGGCGGGCCCAGCCACCTCGACCTCTGGGATCCCAAGGAAGACGTGCCCGACAACGTGCGCTCCGCCTTTAAGACCATCCCTACCAAGATCCCCGGTGTGCATTTCACCGAAATCCTGCCCCGGCTCGCCAAGATCAATGACAAGATGACCATGATCCGGTCGATGTCCTACAGCCCTAACGGACTTTTCAACCACACCGCCGCCATCTATCAAATGATGACCGGCTACACCACCGACAAGGTCAGTCCCTCCGGCCAACTCGAACCGCCCAGCCCCAAGGATTTCCCCAACTTCGGATCCAACATTGTTCGCCTCCGTCCCACCGACGAGCCAATGCTCCCCTTCGTCATGCTACCTCGCCCGCTCCAAGAGAGCAACGTCATTGGCAAGGGCGGTGCGAGTGGCTTTCTTGGCAAGTCCTTCGATCCCTACACGCTCTATCCGGGAGGCGATGACATGGACATGGACAAGATGTCCCGCATCAACATCGACGACCTCCAGCTTCGCCCGGATGTGTTCTCCGCCCGCCTCCGCCGCCGCGCCATGCTCCGCGATGCCATTGACGCCCGGATGCCAGACATCGACAAGGCAGTCGCAAGTTACAAGCTTGACGAACATTACACCCGTGCTCTCGAACTCATCGTTTCAGGCCGCGCCCGTGATGCCTTCGCCCTCAACGACGAGCCCGACAAAATCCGCGACGACTACGGGCGCAATACCTTCGGTCAAAGCTGCCTGCTTGCTCGCCGCCTCATCGAAGCCGGCACCAAGGTCGTTGAGATCATCTGGCCGAAAGTAGCCAACTCCGACAACCACTCATGGGACCATCACGTTGACCTGACCAAGCGCATGAAAAGCCAGTCCGGGCCGATGCTTGATGGCGGTCTCTCCGCCCTTATTGACGACCTGGATTCCCGAGGACTGCTCGCAGAGACTCTGGTCGTGGCGGTCGGAGAATTCGGACGCAGCCCCCAGAAGGGACTCAGCACCTCCGGCAACGGCAACAGTGCGGACGGACGCGACCACTGGCCGTATTGCTACACCGCATGCATCGCCGGTGCCGGGATCAAACGTGGCAATATCCACGGTGCCTCAGATAAAACCGGCTCCGCTCCGATCGAAGAGCCCGTCCACCCCGCCGAGTTGCTCGCCACCATCTATCATGCGTTCGGCATCGACCCCGCCACCATGGTCATGAACCACCTCAACCAGCCCCGGGAATTGGTCAAGGCGGAAGCAGTCACCCGCCTCTTTACCTGAGCTCATCTTCAAGCGACAGTTCAGCGAGGACGTTGAACGGATCAAGCGCACGGGCCGCGACATGAGTCGCCTCGCGGAGGCCGTCGACCTGCTCGCAGAAGGCAGGCCGATGCCGCCGATCAATGCTGGCTGGCAACGTCAGGGGTCTGAAGTTCTGGACTTGATTTCGTGAAGGGCAGGCCATGAAATAATGGCTGTTCCTGAGTAAGCCCTTCCAACCGAGAAACCATTAGCAAAAAAGAAAGACACGACCATGGCCAACCCGACGACGATTTTTCGCGATGTAGCAGCCCTCGCCGATGTGATTGCCGGATTCAAGACCGGGGCCGCCACCGCCCATCCGCGAGTCTCCGGAGTGTGCGGATTTGACGGTTTCATTGACACCTTCGTGCGCTTGCAGATGCCGGCCTCGATGGCCGAGTTTGGCCCCAAGGTGGCCGCTGCTGCAGGCATTGCGGCGTCCTATCCGGCACGGCATTTGGGCGATAAATTTGGCGGCAACGGTCCGCTGTTTGCGGCGGCGATGCACGACATCCATGGCGGGGCGATTGACGTCACATACATCGGGGCGATGGGAGCCGGGGAGGTGCTGCCGATCTATCAGGAGGCACTTGGCGGCAAGCTCAAACGGCTTTACACGCTGGCCCCCCCGGCGCACACCACCTGTCTTGAATTTACTGACGGGAAGGTGATGCTCTGCGATATGGCCGCCTGTGGACAGGTGACATGGGAGCGCCTGCTGGAATGCGTCGGTGCCGCCGCACTCGACGAAGAACTCAAGGCTGCCAGCTTCATCAGCGCGGTCAACTGGGGCAAGCTGCCTCATGCCGGAACGATCTGGAGCCAACTGGCACAACGCTTGGCCGACCTCGGTGTGCCCGGAAAGAAAGTGGTGTTTTTCATGGATTTGGCGGAGTTTGAGACACGCCCGGTGGGCGACCGCGAAGACCTGCTAGGTCGTCTTGAAGGTATTACTCGGCAGTGCCGAACGATGTTGAGTTTCAACCTGAAAGAGGCCTGGCAAATGGGCGAAGTCTTCGGCTTGGCCTATCATGGACGCATGGATGCCGACTCGGTGGCCGATCTCGCGGGCCTTCTACGCTCTCACATCGCGGTGGACCGGGTGATCATTCACCCGAACGACGGGGCCGCCTGCGCCAGTGCCATCGGCACGGTCTATGTTCCCGGCCCGTTTTGTCGCGAACCGCTCATCTCGACGGGGGCCGGCGACAATTTTGGGGCTGGCTGCCTGGCAGCGGCGCTGCGGGGCTTTGACGACGCGGCCCTGCTTTTAGCCGGCAACTGTGCCAGCGGACATTTCGTCCGCTCGGGGCGTTCTGCTGCGTTTCCAGACATGGCACTGTTGCTAGACGCATGGGCCGCCGGCACTCTCGGGGAGCGGCTCTAGTGCCCTTGAAAAGCGACGGGTTCTGTCGTTAGGTAGAAGACAGAAGGCTGGAGGCTGGAACAAGAAGCTCAATGGGCAGTCCGGTGGCCCTTTTTCGTGTTGTCTTGCAGCGTAGAGGTCTTCTGTCTGAGGTCTGACTGCGAGGATGCAGCAGGACCCCGGGCTACGCAGCGACGGTCACAAAGCCCCGTCGCTGATTTAGACCGGCACCAGACGAGTTGATCACTTCGAGGACGAAGTGTAGCTGGCCTGGCTGGCCCCCTTCTTGATGTTCTTTTGCTTGATCCAGCTCATGGTGGAGCGAAGTTTGGCACCGATTTTTTCAATCGGATGGGCAGCTTCACTTTTGCGGAGCGCATTGAAATGCTTGTTGCCGCCCGCATATTCTGCGGTCCATTCCTTGGCAAACTTGCCGCTCTCAATCACCTTGAGTTGGGCTGCCATCCGCTTTTTGACCGATGCATCAATGATTTTTGGACCCACAGTCACATCACCAAACTCGGCAGTTTCGGAAATCGAAAAACGCATCCCTGCGATGCCAGCCTCGTTCATCAGATCGACGATGAGCTTGAGTTCATGGAGGCATTCAAAGTAGGCCATCTCCGGTTGATATCCTGCCTCGACGAGCACTTCGAAGCCGGCCTTGACCAGTGCCGAAGCGCCACCACACAACACGCACTGTTCGCCAAAGAGGTCAGTGACGGTTTCTTCGCGGAAGTTTGTTTCGTACACCCCGGCACGCGTGCAGCCGATGCCGCGGGCCCAGGCCAACGCGGTTTCCTTGGCCTTGCCGCTGGCATTCTGATGGACCGCTATGAGTCCGGGCACGCCCTTGCCTTCAAGAAATTGTGAGCGCACCGTGTGCCCCGGGCCCTTCGGCGCAACCAAAATCACATCAACGTTTTTCGGCGGCGTGATCGTCTTGAAATGCACCGCAAATCCGTGAGAAAACAACAGCGTCTTGCCCTTGCTTAGGTTCGGCTCGATATCCTTGTGATACACTTCCGGGATGACCGTGTCCGGCGTCGCCACGAAAATCACATCAGCCGCTTTCACCGCATCCGCTGTGTCCATCACCTCAAACCCGAGTTGTTTGGCCACCTCACGAGACTTCGATTTCTTATATAACCCGACGACCACTTTCAGGCCGCTATCCTTGAGGTTGAGAGCGTGAGCGTGACCCTGAGACCCGAAGCCGATCACAGCCAGGGTTTTTTTCTTCAGAGGGGTTATTACAGCATCCTTGTTCGTGTATATCTTCGCAGCCATGGTGAATCAATTAAGATGGAATAGTGGGAGTCGGGTTGATGCCATCGAGACGATGACGCGCGCCACCTTGCCGCAACATCCCACCGGGTCAAGCCTCCTTTTGTAAATTTTGTTCGTGCAGTGCCCGCCGAGTCACAGTGGCTTCGCATAGGTATCACAGCGGTTGCACCAACCCTTGAGCCAACGCTTTTCACCCCGCTCGGGCGGCGAATTGGCGGTGCGACGCGTTAACACCCGCTTGGCCGACGCTGCAAACTCCCCTGCCGCCGCTTGCCCGCCAGCCACCTCGCGCATTCCGGCTAACACCTGCAGCAATCCCCAGCCCTCACCTTTGTAGCGCTCGCTCGCCAAGATCCCTTCACCCTTGAAATTCACATAGTCGATCAATGCATAACTGCCGTTGGGCGTTGCTCCCAGCTTGTGGTAATTCCTTTCAATTCGAGCCCGCTCACCCGCCGCCGCAGCCGCTAGAATCCTCGGCACCGCCAAACGTGCTCGAGCTAGAATAAACTCCGTCTGCACCCCACCCTGCGCCGCCAACCCGGTC
>JBAXCM010000075.1:0-12931 GCA_037141475.1 Verrucomicrobiota bacterium
GCCCACTCCGATTACCCGGGCGTCGGCGGGTCGCAACCTCGCACCATCGCCTGCTGGCTACGCATCCAACCCAACGACGCTGGCACACCTCCCGCCCCTAACGGAATTATCGCATGGGGCGTCAAGCGGGCTGCCGGCAAATGGCAACTCGCTTGGAACCAGATACCCGGCCAGGGGCGCGTCGGCGCTCCCCGCGTCGAATTCGGCGACGGCTTTGTCATCGGATCCACCGACATGCGCGACGGCCGCTGGCACCACCTCGCCGTGGTCTATCTAGGCGGCCCCAAGGCGAACGTGGCCACCCATGTGCGGATCTATGTTGATGGCCACCTCGATTCCCTAACTGGTCGGCGTCAACGGCGGATCGACACTGACACCACCTCGGCGGCGGCCCGTCCACTGATGCTTGGCCGCTATCTGGGTCAGACACACGCTGGCTCGCCGTTTTTCTTCGAGGGCGATCTGGACGAGGTGTACGTTTTTGAAGGGCCACTGTTGCCCGGGCAAATCGGGCACCTGATGAAGTTCAACAGTCTCCGTCCGCCATCACCCTAAGACCTGCGCCACTATCAGCCTAACACATCATCCATGGCGGAGATGAGTTGCTGCATGGTAGCGGAGGTTTCATTACCCATGTTGGAGATGCGGAACGTGAGACCTTTGATTTTTCCGTAGCCGCCGTTGATGATATATCCGTGCTTGCTCTTGAGGGATTTGATGAAGGCCCCCTGATCAAAGTCAGCGGGTTTGGCAAAGCACGTCAGAGAGACCGATTGGTTGCCAGCAGGCGCGAAATTGGCAAAGCCGTGGCGCGCACCCCAAGCATGGATGAGCGAGTTGTTCGACGCGTGACGGGCATAGCGCTGGGCCAAGCCTTCGGCGGCGATGGTGCCGAGGATGTATTGCAAGCCGAAGATCAGTGAGATGGACGGGGTGGACGGGGTGTTGTTTTTTTCCGCGTTCTTGGCAAACTCAATGAAATCAAAATAGTATCCCCGGTTAGGTTGGCTCTTGGCACGCTCCAGCGCCGCTTCCGAGCAGAAAAACACTGTCAGCCCGGGCGGCAACGCCAGCGCTTTTTGCACCCCGGCCAGCAACACGTCAATGCCCAAGGCGTCCATTTCAATGGGGACGGCGGAAAATGATGATACGCTATCAACGACGAAGATTACCCCGGGGAATGCTTTGACGACTTCGGCGATGCCGGCCAGATCGTTCATCACGCCGGTGGATGTTTCGTTGTGGATGAGGGTGACCACGTCGAACCCACCTTCCGCGAGTTTGGCGCGCACGGTCTCCGGAGCGATGGCTTCGCCCCAGCCGACTTGGATTTTGTCGGCTTCGAGTCCGAGTTTGAGGGCGACGTCGTACCATTTATCAGAGAAGGCACCGCAGCAAAGGGTGAGGACTTTTTTGGCGCACAGGTTGCGTAGCGAGGCTTCCATCACGCCCCATGCCGACGAGGTGGATAGATAGGCGGGGCGGTTGGTGCCGGCGAGTTGTTGCAGGCCGGGTTGCACAGATGCATATAACTCCTCGAATTCGCTGCCACGGTGGCCGATCATCGGATGACTCATGGCGGCAAACGTCTCTGGAGAAACATTGATCGGTCCGGGAATGTAAAGTTTGGACATGGCAGGAATGGTTGTTGGTTAGAAAACGACGCTTGAAAAAATTGTCCGGAGGCTTGGGCTCAGGGCAGTAAGCCGTAGGACTCCAGCAGATCGGCTAGAGTGGCGGTTTGAGCCTCGGTTAGCCCGGCGAGGGGAAGGCGGAGTTCAGCAGCACAATGGCCTTGAAGAGCCAGCGCGGATTTGACCGGCACCGGATTAACATCCAGTGACATCAGGCCGCGCATCAACGGATAGTATTGGCGCTGGATGATGAGGGCCTCGTCGAACGAACCGTTGAGGCAGGCACGCACGAGGCGGGCGATCACGTCAGGGATGAGATTGGAAGCCACTGATACCAGGCCGCTGGCGCCACAGGCAATGAACGGCAAGGTGAGCGGATCATCGCCGCAAAGGATGGCAAAATCATCCGGCAGCACCTGCAGCAATTGGTTCACGCGATCGACCGATCCGCCGGCTTCCTTGATGGCGCAGATGTTAGGAAAATCCGCTGCGAGGCGGGCGACGGTATCCGGGGCGATTTCAATCACTGAGCGGCCCGGAACGCTGTAGAGCATAAGCGGCAGCTGGGTGGCTTGGGCAATGGCTTTGAAGTGCAGGTAGAGGCCTTGCTGCGAGGGCTTATTGTAGTAGGGGCAAACCAGCAATGAGCCGGTGGCTCCGAGATCTTCGGCGACTTTGGTGAGTTCGACCGCCTCGGAGGTCGAGTTTGAACCGGTACCGGCCACCACTTGGCAGCGGCCTGCAGCGAATTCAACCGCCATGCGGATCACCTCGACGTGTTCGTCGGCATCGAGAGTGGGGGATTCGCCGGTGGTGCCACAGGGGACGATGCCGTCGACGCCGCCAGCGATTTGTCGCTCTATGAGGGATTGGAAGGCGGCGACATCGAGGATGCCGTCGCGGAACGGGGTGATGAGCGCGGTATAGCTACCAAAGAATTGCATGGCGGGCGGAGCATGAATGATCGGAGCGATTCCTCCAAGCGGTAATTTAGATGTCGATTTCGCCCTCGAAGACAAAATCCGCCGGCCCGGTAAGGGTGACGTTGCAAAACCCTTGATCCCCGGATTTTTCAAAACCCACTTCCAAGGTGTCGCCACCCTCCACGTCAACCTGGATCGGGCTGGGCGCTCCGCTGAGCAGGTGGTGGATCAAGGCGGAGGCGACCACGACGGTGCCACAGGCGAGAGTTTCGTCCTCGACGCCGCGTTCAAACGTGCGGATCGAAATGTGTTGGGCAGAGAGCACAACCGCGAAATTGGCATTGGTGCCCGCTGGGGCAAAAGCGGGATGGTGGCGGACGGCGCTGCCCTGCTTGGCGACGTCGAAGTCGTCAAGTTCTTCTGGGCTGGCGAGGAAGGTGACGACGTGAGGCACGCCGGTATTGATGAAGTGGAGGGGGGCGGCCAGTCCGGCAACGGTGGCACCGGTATCCAATTTCAGGTCTTTGGGTGCGCTCATGGCGATGCGCACGTTATCGCCAATCATCTCAGCCGCCAATGTTCCGGCCAGCGTCTCGAAGGTGACCCGTTCGGCAAGCCGGTCGCCAAGATGAGCCGTGAAGCGCCCGAAACAACGCGCGCCGTTGCCGCACATTTCCGCCTCATAGCCATCGGCATTGTAATAGCGGAAGCGGTAATCCGCGCCAGCCTGCGCAGGTTCGACCGCCAGCAAGCCATCGGCACCGATGCCGCGATTGCGGTCGCAGAGTGCTGCAATCGTGTCTGCATCCAAGGCTGCGCTCAGTGAGAGGTCGCGATTATCGACAAGAATGAAGTCATTGCCGGCACCGTTCATTTTAAAAAATTGAAGTAGCATAAGGGGGCTGGGGTCGGGGATCTGAAGGGCCTGGCTCAGCGCCAATTGGCAACAAGCAAGAAGCGGACAATCCATGAAGAATGCCCTTCGGTCAAGTCCAAGAATCCACACAAGCCACCTGGATTTGCGCTCGTCCAGCGTGCGGTGTGCTTCGAGACGTGACACAAGGCTACACATCGTCACACTGTGGCAGCCCGCATGTTTGCCGCCATTCTCACCACGCTGCTATTTGCCCTTTCCGGTTTGAGCGGACGCCGCTTGTCTAACCACCTCCCTGGATCGCAGGCCAACCTGCTGCGCCTCGTGCTGGCGGCATCCGTGCTCGGAAGCTACGCTCACCTGCAGGGCTTCGGGGTCAGCGGACCGGCCTTCGCCTGGTTGTTTGTTAGCGGCTGTATCGGCTTTGGGATCGGCGATTTGGCCTTGTTTCAGGCCTATCCGCGAATCGGCACGCGCCGCACGATGGTGCTGGTGCAATGTCTCGCCGCGCCAATCGCCGCAGTGACCGAATGGATTTGGTTAGGCACGGTGCCCGGTGCGGCGCAGGCAGTATTCGGAGCGATCATCTTACTAGGCGTGGGAATTGCGCTGATGCCAGGCAGCACCGAGGTGGGCCCCAGCCACGGCTTGTGGGTGGGCAGTTTGTTCGGCACACTCGCAGCCATGTGTCAGGCATGGGGCGCGGTCCTCAGTCGCAAGGCCTATGCGGTGGCTGCGGCTCAGGATTTTCACATCAACGGGGCAGGAGGGGGCATCAATGCAGCCTACCAGCGACTCCTCGGTGGATTGGTGATTTCCGCTATTTTCGTGCTCTATCTTCGATTGGTGCGCCGCCCCGGGACCGCTGCGCGTCCGCCCCAGTGGCGGAGAGCAGGACCTCTGCTCATCGCCAACGGCCTGTGTGGTCCGGCATTCGGGGTCAGTTGCTACCAGTGGGCGCTTTCCGCAGCACCAACCAGCATCGTGCTGCCAATCGTGGCCACCACGCCCTTGGTGGTCATCCCTTTGGCGCATTTCCTCGAAGGCGACAAGATGACAATCCGAACATTGCTTGGCGGAGCATTGGCGGTAGGAGGCGTGGTGGGCCTGACCTTGCTGCACTGATCCTTTCCGAGTGCCGGACAACACCGGTTCCATCGCCTGATGCCTACCGAAAAAATTTCTCACTGGTAAAATTTTCGTTGGTGCTGCCGAAACATCCCCCCCCCCACCTGCGTAACGCACGTCCTATGCGCATTCCCTCATCCCTCTTCATGCTTTTGTTGGCGCTCGCCCCCCTGTCGTCCGCTACGACCTATCAAACGATTGATGACGCCATCGCCCATGGCGATTTGGCCGACGTGCGCCTGCACCTCGCTGCCGACCCCGCCACCCTCAACCAAGGCCGGGACAAGACCCGCTCACCGTTGGCCCAAGCCGTCCAGCGCAATAAATCCGAGATTGCTCTGGTATTGCTGGAGGCAGGTGCCAAGCCCGATGCCCAGGACGGCTCACAACGCAGCATTCTGCACCTGGCGGTCGAGCGCAACAATCCGGCCCTGCTGACCGCCCTGCTCAAAGCCGGTGCCAAACCCGACGCACGGGACAAAGACGGCTGGACGCCTCTTCACCATGCGGCAGCCAAGAACCAACTCGCCAGCGCCAAAGCCCTGCTGGCCGGCGGTGCCAACCCAATGGTCTTGAGCGAACTCGGCGGCACCCCCTTGCATGAAGCCGCTGCCAGCGGCGGCGCAGAAATCATCCAACTCTTGCTCGATCACAAGGTGGATCCCAAACTCAAATCCAAACAAGATGTCACAGCCTTGGATATCGCCAAAAAATTCAAGAACGAAGCGGCTATCGTCATATTATCAAAGTTGTGACAGCGGCACTGGGGCCCGTCGATTTGCCGGTGCAGGGATCTCTAGCGGCCCACACCACCACCCCCTATCACCTCTGCTGCAGAATCTGAAATAGGTTGTGCGCATGATCCGTCCACAACGGCACGTCCAACGCCCGGGCATACACCGGCGGCACCGCCGGATGGGCCCGAATGAAATCCGCATCCTTGCTCAACAGCAGGTAATCGGGTTGATAGTGACCAGCCAACTCGCCCGGATCAATGCATTGCCGGGTCGTTGAATAACCGAATTCGCGGGCGAGCCGCTCAACCACCGGAGCAAGATTGAGGTACTTGTTCGTGATATGAACAACAATCACGCCGTTGGGCTGGAGGTGGCGTTGGTATATCTCAAACGCCTCGCGGGTGAGCAAATGCACCGGCACCGAGTCGCCACTGAAGGCATCTAGCAGCAATGCATCAAAATGTTGGGGCGACTCATGCTCCAGCGAGAGACGCGCATCACCCATCGCCAATTCATAGTTGGCACCGCGAGCCTCCAAGTCATCAATGAAAGTGAACCACTTGCGCGCCATGCTCACCACGTCAGGATTGATCTCGTAAAACCGATAGGTCTGACCGCGCTCGGCATAACACGCCACCGTGGCGGTGCCCATCCCTATGATGCCAACCCTGGCGTCCGGCTTGGCCTTAAGAGCGTCTAGCACCATTCCCACGCCGGATTCGTGCCCGTAGTAGGTGAGGGGGTCGCGGCGTTTCTCCGGAGTGAGGTGCTGGCGACCATGTTCCGTGCCGCTGCAATAGAGCGAGCGAGAGTCACCCTCGACGGCATCACTCCATGCTTCAACCCGCAGCGTGCCGTAAAAACTCCGGGAACGCGCCAATGCATTGCCAAATGACAAAAACTCCCAATCCGCGATGAAATACAGCGCCACCACCGCCACCACCGCAAATCCTGCTCCAACCAGCTTGCGCGTCATCCCCCGCCGCTGCCCCATCACACCCCGACAGGCAACCCAGCTAACCAAAACAAATCCGCCGACCAAGCCCAGCGACCATTCCATGAATGTGGTGAACACCAACGGTGCTACCAAACTGACCAGCAAGCCGCCCAAAGCACCGCCGGCCGACATCAAGAGATAGTATTCCGTTAGATGGGAGGTGCCCGGTTTTAGCCGCGCCAATTCCCCGTGGCATACCATGCAGACGAGAAACAATGTTGCGAAATAGATCACCAATTCCGTCACAAAATCCGCCGTCCAATTCCACGGAATTTCGAACAGCCCGGATGTTAGCACGATGGCCAGCATCGCCGGCACGGCCCAAGCCGCACGCCGGTACCAGCGCGGATGATCAAAGCAAATGATGAACGTAAGCAGATATAGCGCCAGCGGCACAACCCACAAGAATGGAATGACCGCCACGTCTTGGCATACGTGGTTAGTGGTGGCCAACAACATCAGTGAGGCAAAGGCCGGCAGCAGCACCCACTGCAGGCGGCGCAGCGCTCCCGGCTTGGGTGCCAGCTCATCGCCTTGTATTTCAGCCTGCAATCGACGGACGGCTTCGGCACTGCCGCGGCGCCACTCACCCACGGCACAGGCCCCCATCAACAAGGCAAACACTCCGAAGGCACCAGACCAAATCCACGCCTGCCGCACCACATCCCAGCGCGGTTCGATAAGAATCGGATAGGTTAAAAGCGCGGTGAGCGAACCGGCGTTCGACAGGGCATACAAGCGCCAGGGCGTTCGGTTTGGATAGACTCGGGAATACCACACCTGCACCAGCGGACTGGTCGCAGAAAGCACGAAATAGGGCAACCCAACGGTGGCCAGCAACAGCAGCACAATCCGCAACGACGGATTTGCCGTACCCTCCGGCTTGAGATTCGCCCCCGGCACAATGGGCAACAACGCCACTGCCAAACACAACAGCGCCACATGCACCCAAGCTTGGGTCAGCGGCCTGCGCCGACTCAGCAGGTGTGCGTAACTGTAGCCGCCAAACAGCGCAACCTGAAAAAACAGCATACACATGGTCCACACCCCGGGACTGCCCCCAAACCACGGCAAAATAAACTTGCTGATAACCGGCTGCACTTGAAACAACAGGAAGGCCCCCAGCAAACTGACCAGACAGAAGATGTAATTCATAATTATCCCCGACAAAGAAAGGCGGCCACCATGGCGATCCCCTTGCGGCTGAGTCTTACTCTCCCCCTCAATTCCGCGCAACAGTAATTTCGGGGGTTCAAAACACCTGACCTCCGTCAATCACGATCCAAAATTTACAGACATCGCACCTGCCTGCTCCACACTCGTCCCCGGCTCGGAGCTTGTCCCTCTGTTCAGCGCCTTGCTCACACCTCACCAGCGGAAAGCCAGCAGAGGGCGACGAGTTCGAAGCGCCGGCCAATGGATTTGTTGGCCGCACTAACGGGCGGGGTTAGAATATCCGCGGCTTCGCTACACCACCGCTTCACACACGGCGTGAGCAATGACCTTGCCCGTAGCGTCGCGGGCATCACCGTAGGTGCGGATCGTGAAGATGTCATCAGTGCAAGCGTGTTGATCAAGGCAAAGCCGCGAGAAGAGGCCTGGTGAGTCGAGGGCTTGAGATAGGTTCGGGTAATCACAGAAGGAGGGTGGAGTGAGACCAGCCAAATTGTCAGAGTTGGGAATCGGGATCTGCCATTGAGAAATGACAACGTGTCCCCGTCTGAGATGGTAGTATCGACGTGATAACCGAATGTGCGAAGCTACCTATTTATGGAGTACTTCGGAAAGTTCCAGCGCACGGTGGTTCTGTTTTGCCTGCAGTTGGGCAGCTTCTCGTTGAGAGAAATTTCCTCGAAACAAACGGGTGAATTTTCTGTAAGTTGCGCAACGTAGGTGAGCCGTCTCATGAACCAGCACCTTCCCTATTCACTGATTGTCGCTTGCGGATTTGCCAGCCTTGTTGCCCAGGATTTGCCGCCGGCATTTCCGATAGACCCGGCGCAGACGCTTGAGCGGACGTGCTTCCAAACATCGCGGCCATGGAGCCCGCAAGGCAATCTCAGATCCGACGTCGCTCTCGTCTATGGCATCGATAAAAGCCTGCCGTCAAGAATCGATAGTTGGAAGAACCGCGGCTACCGGGTGCATCTCATGACCGGCGTCGCCTGGGGCGAGTACCAGGACTATCTCTATGGCCGCTACGACGGAATCAATCATGAAGACAATGCCCAGACCGACCGCAACGGCCACAAAATCGGCCACGGCGGCGATGTTTACTATATGTCTCCTGCGGAAAACTATGGGGAGTACCTCTGCGTCGGTGTCCAACGAGGACTGGATGCCGGTGTGGAAGCGGTGCACTTGGAAGAGCCTGAGTTTTGGGCACGAGCCGGTTATTCGGAGGGATTCAAACGTGAGTGGCAGGCATTCTATCACGAACCATGGCAGGCCCCGCACACCAGCGTGGACGCCCAATGGCGTGCCTCCAAGTTAAAGTATTTCCTCTATCGGCGCGCACTCCAACAGGTCTTTGATCACATCCAGGTGTTCAACAAGCGCACGGGCAAGAGCGTCCGCTGCTACGTTCCTACCCACAGCCTCATCAACTATGCTCACTGGTGCATCGTGAGCCCGCAATCCAGCCTGGCCATGCTCGCTGGTTGCGACGGCTACATTGCCCAAGTGTGGACCGGTACCGCTCGCACGCCCAATCATTTCCGAGGAATACAAAAAGAGCGCACATTTGAGACCGCCTTTCTGGAATATGGTGCCATGCAAAACCTCGTCCGCGCCACAGGTCGCAGGGTTTGGTATCTCAATGACCCCATCGAGGACAACCCGGGCCACGATTGGAACGACTACCGATCTAACTGGGAGTCAACCCTCATCGCCTCCTTGCTCCAACCCGATGTCTGGCAGTACGAGGTCGCTCCTTGGCCTGAGCGCATCTTCGCCGGACGCTATCCAGCTAACGTGTTAGAAGAACACCGCCATTCGATCCCACCGGATTATGCGACCGAATTGCAAGTGGTCATCAACGCCCTCAACGACATGAAGCAAACGACACACAGCTGGGACTGCGGCACCCGCGGCATCGGTGTGCTCATCAGCGATTCACTGATGTTCCAGCGCGAGCAACCAACCCCCAGTGATCCGAACATGGCGCACTTCTACGGACTCGCCCTGCCCTTGCTCAAGCGCGGTATTCCGGTGACACCTGTCCAACTTGAAAACGTCACTCTCGCAGGCTTTCTCGATGCCCAGCAAGTCCTGCTGCTATCCTATCAGGGACAAAAGCCGCTCTCCGCCGATGTCCACACCGCCCTGGCCGGGTGGGTCAACAAGGGCGGCGTGCTGGTCTTCGCCGATGATGACTCTGACCCTTACAACCAAGTCCGCGAGTGGTGGAATAACCAGGGAACAACCACCCGCATCCCCCGCCAACTCCTCTTCGACGCCCTTGGCCTCACCGATGCCAATTTTTCTAACGACCCGGTCCCAGCCACCAAGGTCGGCAGCGGCCGCGTCATTTGGCTGCGCGAAAATCCGGTGCGCTTCGCTCTGAGCGAAAGCGCTGATGCACGGTTAGCACTGATTGTTAGACAAGCGGCTGAAGCTGCCAATCTCACATGGCATGAGACCAACCACCTATTGCTGAACCGCGGTCCCTATCGGATTGGCGCCGGCCTAGATGAATCAATTGTCGCCCCGGCGACCACCTTGCAAGGCAGATTTATCAATTTATTTGATCCACAACTCGTCCTGCAACACGACATCACCCTCGCCCCCGGAAGCCGCTTCTTTCTGCTCGACCTCGACGCCGTCAAGTCCCCTACCCAACGCCTGCTCGCGGCCGCCTGTAAGACACTTCCTCTGCTGCTAGAAAGTAACACAGGCGATCTCCGCTGGACGGTCGAAGGCGTTGCCAACACCCCGGCCATCGTGCTCATGGCCTGCCCCACAGCGCCGCTTTCCATCCAACTGGACGGCCATGCCATCACTGACTTTAACTATATTGTCGGCGACAAACTGCTTTACATCCGCTTCTCTAACGAAGCTAGGCCGCGGGTGCTGACCATCAAAACTCAGTAAACAACCTCACTTGCGTGTTGGGTCTAAGACTCATATCAGAACTTGCGCAACACGGTGTCGTGGCGGAGTCGCTCTGTGGTGCCGGGATGGTCGAGGGTAAAGTGCAGGCCGCGGGACTCCTTGCGGCGCACCGCGCAATCAACAATTAGACTGGCGGCAGTGACCAAGTTGCGCAGTTCGAGGATATCAGCATTGACGCGGTGGCCCCAATAAAACTCGCGGACTTCCTTGCCCAAATTTCGCAGGCGGGCGGCGGCTCGGCGCAGACGGTTATCAGTGCGCACGATTGACACATAGTCCCACATCAACCGGCGGATCTCATCCCAATTGTGATAGATGACGACCAACTCGTCCGCCTCGGCGGTATTTCCCGGTTCCCACTCGGGGATGACCGGAGCGGCCGGCACCGGCTTGCCAGGGGCGAATCGGTGCAGGCAATCGGCGACGGCCAATCGTGCCATGACGTTGCCTTCGAGCAGGGAATTGGAGGCCAGGCGATTGGCGCCGTGGAGGCCGGTGCAAGCGACTTCGCCGATGGCGTAAAGACCGGTGATGCCGGTGCGGCCGGCGACGTCGGTGACCACTCCACCGCATTGATAGTGGGCGGCTGGGACCACTGGAATGGGCTGGGTTTCGCAATCCAGGCCGAAATTCAGCAGGTTTTGATAGATATAAGGAAAGCGTTCGGGCATGAATCCCTTTGGCTTGTGAGTGATATCCAGATAGACGCAATCCGCGCCGCTGCGTTTCAGTTCGCGGTCGATGGCACGGGCGACGATATCGCGGGGTGCGAGAGACCCGCGGTGGTCGCTCTGGAGGGTGAAATTCTCGCCCTTGGCATTGATCAGGATGCCGCCTTCGCCGCGCACCGCTTCGCTGACGAGGAATGAGCGGGCTTCCGGGCCGGTGGCGCCGGGGTTATAGAAGCACGTTGGATGGAATTGGATGAATTCCATGTTAGCGATCGAGGCACCGGCGCGCCAGGCGAGGGCGACGCCATCGCCGGTGGCAGAATCCGGGTTGGTGGTGTAGAGATAGACTTTGCCGCAACCTCCGGTGGCCAGCACCACCCGATCCGCCCGGAAAATACGCACCTCGTTGGTTTGCGCATTGAGCACGTAGGCACCTAACACCCGGTCATCGGCCACCGCACCGAGCTTGGCGGTAGTGATCAGATCGATGGCCACGTGCTGCTCCAAAAGGGTGATGTTAGGAGTGTTGCGGGCGGCCTCAATGAGTGCCGTGGCAATCTTGAGGCCGGTGGTATCGCGGGTATGCAACACCCGCCGATGCGAGTGGCCACCCTCCGTTCCGAGTTCAAAGCGCCCGTCCTTGCGGTCAAACTCCATGCCATAACCCATCAAATCCTCAATGGTCGCCGCCCCCTCGCCGATGATCGTGCGCACCACCGCCTCGTTGCACAGCCCGGCCCCTGCATCCAATGTGTCGGCCACATGACTCTCGACCCCATCACCGCTCGAACACATCCCGTCGGAAAGGACCGTGGCAATGCCCCCTTGCGCCCAGGCCGTGTTGGATTGGTAGGCCCCGCCTTTCATCAACACCACCACCGACCCATAACGCGCCGCTCGCAGGGCAAACGACAAGCCGGCCACTCCGGCCCCGATCACAAGAAAATCTGCGCTCATGCGCCAATGATAGGGGCAATACCCGCCCTGGCAAAGCCAATTTGTCCGCTCAAAGGCGCTTGGCTGAGCGGATTTTGGTTTGCAGCGTTGTGTCTGGCGGCCTAAACTCCCGGCCCCATGTCAGACCAGCCATTTCACTATCAAGATCCGTTTGCCCTCGGCCCGGATACCACAGAATACGAACGGCTCACCTCCGAACACGTGTCGCTCGGCGAGTTTGAAGGCAAGCCGGTGCTCAAGGTTGCCCCGGAGGGCCTTACCTTGCTGGCAGCCGAAGCCTTCAAGGCAATCAATTTCACGTTGCGGGCCTCGCATCTGGCGCAGGTGGCGGCTATTCTGGAGGACGCTGAGGCGTCTGAAAACGACCGGATGGTGGCGCTGATGATGCTCAAGAATGCGGAGATTGCGGCCCACGGGATTCTGCCGTTCTGTCAGGACACGGGAACCGCCACCATCGTCGGCAAAAAGGGCGAACAAGTGTGGACCGGTTGCGATGACGCCGAAGCTCTATCAAAAGGCATCTATCAGACGTATACCAAGGAGAACCTTCGCTACTCACAAACCGCCCCGCTGAGCATGTTTGAAGAGGTCAACACCAAGACCAACCTGCCCGCACAAATCGACCTGTATGCCACCGGCGGTGCCGCCTACAAGTTCTTGTTTGTGAGCAAGGGCGGTGGCTCAGCTAACAAGACGTTTCTCTATCAGGAGACCAAGGCCCTGCTCAACCCGAAGCGCTTCAAGGAATTCTGCATCGAAAAGATGCGCTCGCTGGGCACCGCCGCGTGCCCGCCCTATCATCTCGCGTTTGTCATCGGCGGCACCTCGGCGGAAACCTGCCTCAAGACCGTCAAGCTCGCCTCCACCCATTACTACGACGCGCTGCCGACCTCCGGC
>JBAXCM010000076.1:0-12919 GCA_037141475.1 Verrucomicrobiota bacterium
AAAGGCTTTGATGGCTCCCAGTGCCGCCTCGGCGGCAGCAAACGATGGCTTTTCACCCCCAAATTTCTTGTCCGAGAAATACTTGGTGAACACCGTTCCAGAACGGCTAATGGACAAACGCCATCCTTGAAATGCGGCCGCTTCATAGGTGAAACGAGTCAGATTTTTGATCGATTTCATGGTCATTGGGGGTTGGTGAGATAGACACAAACTAAGCAATGGAGCCGCATCTAGCGAATATTCAAGTGTTTTCCAGCGAATTCGCGGGGAATTCGCTTGGTCCTCGCATTTCCTCGAAAAATTTACTTGGCAAGCCGCCCCGATCCGCGCTTAAGTCCCCGCCCCGCGAGCCATCCTCAATCGCCGTTGGTCCTCCAAGCTGCCCCATCTGGGACGGCTAGCTCGCTGGAGGGCAACCCGGCCACCCCAGTCCACATGTCAGCACCCGTCAAATTAGCTCGTTTCGAGCTACCCAACCGCCTCCTCCGCAACGAGGAAACCGCCACCGATACCTACGCCCAGTTCAGCGCCGAGCCCTTCGAGCGCGGATATGGCCACACTATCGGCAACTCGCTCCGCCGCGTCCTGCTTTCCTCCTTGGAAGGTGCCGCCATCACCTCAGTGCGCATCGCAGGCGTCCAACACGAATTTTCCAGCCTCCCCGGCGTGGTCGAAGACGTCACCGACATCGTCCTCAACCTCAAAAAGGTCAAGTTTCATCACAACGACAAGGAACCGCGCATCCTCTCCATCAAAGTGGAAAAGGAAGGCGTGATCACCGCCGAGGATATCATCGATGATCACATCTATCAGGTTGTCAACAAAGACCAAATCATCTGCGTCCTCGACAAAAAGGTCAAATTCGACTGCGAATTCGAAGTGCGCGTCGGCCGAGGCTTCTCCACAGGCGATGAAAACAAGCGCAAGGACCAACCCATCGGCGTCATCGCCATCGACTCGATCTACTCGCCCGTCACCCGCGTCAAATACTCCGTCGATACCACCCGCGTCGGCCAAATGACCGATTTCGACAAGCTCACGCTCGATATTTGGACCGATGGCCGGACGACCCCACAAGACGCCCTGCTACAGGCATCTGCCATTCTGCGCCATCACCTCGACGTGTTTGTCAACTACGACGAAAACGCGGTCGGCTTTGAAGCGGCGCCTGCCGAATCCAGCGAGGAAAACGCCATCCTCAAGAAGCTGCTCAACATGTCCGTCAACGAGATCGAATTGTCGGTGCGCGCCGCCAATTGCCTCAACAACGCCAACATCACCACCGTCGGCCAACTCGCTATGAAGTCCGAGGCGGAAATGCTCAAGTACCGCAACTTCGGCAAAAAGTCCCTCAACGAAATCAAGGACAAGCTCGTCGAGCTCGGCCTTGGCCTCGGCCTGACCTTCGAACCCGCCCTGCTCACCGGCCCCAGCGCCGCCTCCCGCGGTCCGCGGCTCGGCGTCGAGGATGAGGCACCGGTTGGCTTGGCCGATCTGATCGCACAAAACATCGACGACGACGACGAATAATCCCCAACCTCACTAGAAACGGAAGCCCCCGATGAGACATCGACGCAACACCACCAAGCTCAAACGCTCCGCCTCCCACCGCCGCTCACTGCTCGCCAATCTGGCATGCAGCCTGATCGACCATGGGAAAATTAAAACCACCCTCGGCAAAGCCAAAGCGCTCCGCCCAGTCGCCGAAAAGCTGATCACCCTCGCCAAACGCGACGATCTGCACTCGCGCCGCCTGGCCATCGCCTTCCTCCACCAAAAGGAAACCGTCAAAAAACTGTTCTCCGAAGTGGCTCCGGCCTCCAAGGACCGGCAGGGCGGCTACTGTCGCATCACCAAACTCGGGCCTCGCACCAGCGATGCCGCTCTGATGGCAATCATCGAGTGGGTGGACCGATCGGCAGAAGCCGAGGCCTCTGTGGATGAACCCGCTGAGACGGCCGCAGCAGCAGAGTAAACGACCACTGCCGATCTACCGATTTAAAAAACCGCCCGCGCCCAGCGTGGGCGGTTTTTTGTGAGATTGGGAACTCACGAAGCGACCTCGCTTTTGACAACCGGGCGCCCATATTTCAATTCCTCGGTGTGTCGGAGTCATACCGACTCTCGCCCATCTGCTGGTGAATGATGCGGGTGATTTCCAAGGCAACGCCGAGGGCGGCAGTCCCTTGCTGGCCGCTCACGGCGGGGGCCGCACCGGCGGCGACGCTGGAGACAAAGGCTTCGAGCTCAAGGCGCAATGGTTCGCCGGGTTGCACTGCCACCGCTTCGCGTTTAATTTCCATGCCCTCTTTCCAGTGGATGTGGCCGGATTGCTCCTGATAATCGAGCGAGAGATAGCAATCCTGCTGGAACACACGCAACTTTCGCAAGCGCTCCGGGCTGATACGGCTGGCAGTGACGTTTGCGACGCAGCCGTTCTCGAAGCGCAAGCGGGCATTGGCGATGTCCTCTTGGTTGGTGAGCACAGCCACCCCGACGGCGTCGATGCTGGCGATGGGTGAGCGGACGAGATGGAGGATAATTTCCAGATCATGGATCATGAGGTCGAGCACGACGCCGATGTCGATGGATCGGTTAGGAAAGGGTGAGAGACGGTGAGCCTCGATGAATCGAGGGCGGGAGAGTTTTTTCTCCAGCTCGCGGAGCACCGGATTGAAGCGTTCAATATGGCCGATTTGCAACACGCGGCCACTGCGTTGCGACGTTTCGACCAACACCTGAGCATCGGCCACGCTCGGGGCGATGGGCTTTTCCATCAATATGTGCACGCCTAATTCCATAAGGCGACATCCCACTTCGCGATGCGCCACGGTCGGCACCGCCACACTCGCCACGTCGCACAGTTGCGCGAGGGCTTCCAAACTTGTCACCGCTTGGGCACCAAACTCGGCAGCCACCGCCGCCGCCCGCCCTGCATCCGCATCATAGACGGCGGTGAGCACCGCGTTATCCAACAACGAATAAACCCTGGCGTGGTTGCGCCCCATGGCTCCCGCTCCCGCGACTCCGGCTCGAATGGTCTGCATGCCGCGACGTTAGAGCGGTAGCGGCTTGCCGGGCAAGCCCGCGCTGCAATTACTTCCAGGAAATCACATCATCCGATCCGTTGTAGGGCGGAGGATTTCTGGTCCGGCCCTCTTCACCGCCCTTTTTGCCATCCTTGCCGTAGGTCCAGGCCACAAAGGATTGGTCGCGGGGTTCAGTGTCCGAATATACGGCCAAGCCTTTGGTATCCAAATGGGAGTCATTTTTGCCAGGTGTGGTGGTATTGAAATCCACCAGCACGGCATTGGGGTTGCTGGATTTGAAGGCGTTTACGGCCATCATCCACTGACGGCCCCAGGGGTCATTGAGCACCCCATCAGGAGTGACACCATTCTTCTTTTTTTCGGCAAGTTTGAAGACCATATACACCTGCTCCTTGGGATTGATGTCCTTCACATCACATGCGACGGGATGATAGAGCAGGGTCTCGCCCAATCCGCCCAGCGCCGACACCACGATACCATTGGAAAACTCGCCGTTCACCTCACCATAAACCGTGTCTTGGCCAGCCGCACGCTGATCATAAGGAAGGAGCGGAGTGTTGTTATCCGCCTCAAATGAGGCAATTCCCACCTCCAATTCACGAATCTGAGCCACGGCCTGCACCTTTCTTCCTTTTTCTAAGATTTTAGGCATGCCAAGCATGGCCATCGTCGCCATGATGCCGATGATGGTGATGACCACTAACAATTCGACCAAGGTAAAGCCGGGCGATCGACGCGAACAGGGTTGCACAAGGGTTTGCATGGCTGCGAGTGTAATGGGATCCACCCCGATTGTCCACCCATCGCTGCAAAAATTCCAAGCGATGGCCGCTTTTGCCCACTCCCCCAGTGAGGCAACCACGAATCCTGACTTTATCGCTTGAAAGTTGGCTCGGTATGCGCTCTCCTCGTTCTTGTTCGGGCAGTGCCAGCCAAAGCCGTCAGCATATGCCCACACCAATTCCTAACCTTAATTTCCAAATGAGCCTACCAGAGGGAAATGATCCAGCAAGTCCGCGTGATGCCGCACACTCCGCCACCGCCGCACACCCGGCGGCGGCACCAACCAAACCAGCCAAGGACAAGCGGCGATTGCCGTCCCAAATCGTCTTTTACAGCTATCCAAAATTCCTCTACACATGGCCGGTGCTTTTTCTCGCGCTGTTGTTCCCGCTGCTTCCGGAGGGCCTGATCAACGCGCAACTCGAAGGCTGGATCTTCGTGATCACCCTGCTTACTGTGCTCATGGCCATGGGCTTCGACCTCAACAGGAATCTAACTATAACATGGGGGGCCGCCATCCTCGCCAGTGTGTTCTGCCTGTTATGGCTGAAGGATGCCAAGAACGTCGTGGTGTTCTCCCAGATCGGCCATCACCTCTCGTCCAAGATTCCGCTCATTTCCCATGACTGGCTCGACCTGTTCGGGTTATTCGGCGGCATTCTCTATTTCATCATGTTTATCGATGTGCGCATCAACCAGCGCTGGCGCATCAGTCACAATGAGATCGAACACTTCGCCATGCTCAGCAAGGACGACTCGCTAGGGCGCGGGGCCAAGCGTTTCATCACCAGCTATCCGGACTTCCTCGAACTCCTGCTGTGCGGTGCCGGCACCATTCAAATTTACAGTGCCCAAGGAGGCATTCAACTTCGCAGTATTTCCAATGTTCCCTGGCTGTTTTTCCGCAGTAAGCAAATCAGCCAGATTCTGGAAAGTACCGAGGTGTCTTCCACCAGCGCCGAAGAAGACGTCGATCTGCACGAAGGCCAAGCGTCCAACGAAGAACTTGGCGACGGCCACGGCGGCTGATTTGGCACGGCTCAGTGACTTGCCGGCAGGGCTTCGCAGGTGACGATGCGCAGCGGGCCAAGCAGGCCGGATTCTTGGAGTGGGTCGGTCTTTTTCCACAGCCGCCAGGTGCTGAAGGTGAAGCGGCCGCTCGGGTTGGGTTGGCCGCTCTGGAGCCAGTCCGGCCAGACTTTGATTGACCCGTCGGGATTGATTTCGCAATCCGGCGGCAGGGATTCGTCACCAATCATGCGGTTGATCCACAGGTTGACGACGCTGATTTCGAGTTGGTTGGGGCCACTTCTAACAATATCGGTGATTTCGACGCGGAATGGTGGTTTCCACAGGATACCGAGGTCCTTGCCATTGAGCTTGACTTGCGCCATGACTGCCACCTTTCCCAATTCCAGATAGAGCCGGTTCTTGGGGTCCAGTGATTCCTGGGGCACCTCAAACGACTTCCGATAGATCGCGGTTCCGGAAAAATGTTTCACTCCGGCATCCGGGTGATCGCTCCACGACATGAGCTTGGTCAGCGTGATTTTGTCAGGCGCGCCCCACTGCGGCGGAAACTCCAATTCCCACAGCCCGTCCAACTCAAGCGGCGCAGGCAGCGCTCCAATATCAACCCGGCGGCGCTTGCCACTAGCTGTTAGGAACTCATAACTGCCCGCTTGCGCCACCGTGCCATGCACGAGGTCAAGGCCGGCAGCAGCGGCCGGGGCATGCTCCCGATCCAGCAACACATCGCCGTTGCGGGTGACGCTCACGATTTGGTTAGCCGGATTAGCGGGATTACGGAACACCACGAAGGCGGAACCGCTAGGCCCGAATTGCACGGGCAGGGATGTGCAACCGTTTGCATCGGACCAAAACCCCGGGATAGTCCGGATGCTGCCGGTTTCCGGATCCCATAACTCAGGTTGCCGCCCGCCCACCCGGAACGTGCAAGTGGCGGTGAGCGCTTGCTCGGTGGCTAAGAAATATACCTCAGCCCCGTCAAGCGTGCGGTGAATCCAGTTGAGGTTTTGGCTAGAGGAGAAATCCGGCAACACTCCAAGATTAGCCATAACTTCCTCGGGCTTGATCCCGCGCATCACCTTGCCCTTGCCAACCGATCGCTCGTTGATCACCGCATCGTTGCCCCACAATTCACTGACCAGTTGCTTGAGTTGCACGTCGGCCTGTGGAAAATCCGTTAGTCCAGGGGTTGCTTCCGGAGCCGGCCCAAGAATCACCGCTCCGTCCTCCACCAAGCTGCGGATTTTCCTGAGCATGGCCAGGCTCATGTTTTTGGTGTTGGTGGCTGGCAGGCACAGCAGCCGGTATTGCATCCCGCTGGGCAACGTCAACCGCCCGTCGCGCATCGTCACCTGCTCGATCAATGCCTGTGGACTGATGCCATCGTAGTCATATCCGCTCAAACCCAACAAATTAAAGCGCTGCATTGGTTCTTCGGGCTGAATACTGAGCACGTCGGCGACAAACCTGCCCTGGCGCAGCAGATACTGGCAACGAGCGAGGTATTGGTGCCACGCCTTGGAGTCCTCCCACCACGTCTCGGTCCGCTCATAATGCAAGCCATAAGGGCCCATGCTCATCCCCGGCGACCTCTGCTGCACCCACGGCTGCATCGCATAGCGGTGAATGATGAAGCGGTTGACCCCACCGCATAACACACGGTCACCCCGCGCCTTGATGAGCGCTGGATGGCCCCGCCACCGCTCTCGCATGTTGGATGTAAATGCCTCGGCTCCGACAATCGGCCGGCCATTGACGTGGGCTGCGGAGGCCATGGCCTTCAAGCTCCAATCGAGGCGGCCGCCGCCCGACCACCAAAACTCGCAGATCGGTTCGTCCACTGAATTGATGACATCCATATCTAACGCCGGAGTTCCGTAGGCTTCCATGGACAGGCGCATGCCGTGAGCATGGGCCAATTCCCCGAGGTGACCGATATAGTTTTCGCTCAGCAACTCGGACACCGTCTGGCGCATGTCCCACAGGAAGCGCTCCGTCATGTCCACACTGCCAATAAACCGGCCAGTTAGAATGGGCAGCAACGGCAGCAGGTCGTAACCGCGACGACGCTGGAATTCCTCACGCATCTTCGGCGTCCAATTCTGACCACCAATTTCCCAGCTATCCACATGCGTCGATGCTAGAGTGGTGCCAGCCAGCGGGCCGACGTCCGCGACGAGCTTGCCAAGCATGCCGTTGAATTGAGCCTCGATGCCATCCTTGCTCAGCTTGTCGCACTCCGGCCCACTGCCCGAGCCAGGTGCCGGATGACTGATCGCGCCGGTGAACGTATGGCCGATGCGCAGCACCGTCCAAGTGCCAGCGTCTGGCAATGCGGTGGGGGCCCAGTCCAACTTACCGGTGGCGTCCATCTGTTTCGTCAGATCGAGGATTTTTGCCGGATCGATCATCACTTCGGCCGGCACCTTTGCCTCCCGGTCCGTGCCCATGCTATATCCCGAGATATACCCCCACGACACGGATTTTTCCGCCAAATGATTGATCCGGTCCTCGGTCTTGGGCAGCACCTTGGGCGTCGGAAACGCTAACACCGCAATGTCCCGATAGAAATTACCGTTCGCATGGGGTTGCGGCAGGAACCCGGAAAATCCTCCATCACTGGCCACTTGCGTCTCGCTGGTGACGACCACCTGCATCGCTTTATCAGGCGGAATCCAAAAGCCGCCACTGCCACCCCAGCCGGGGCCATTGTTGATATTGACTTGGAGGCCGAGGCGCCGGGCTTCGCTCACCAGGTGCTTGATCAAAGCGCGCCACTCGTCGCTCATGAAAGCCACCGGGCCTGCGGGTGTCCCTTGGTCCACCTCCATGACAATCATCCCGCCAATGCCCACCCGCTGCATCGCCTCCAAGTCTGCGGTGATGCCTTCGCGGGTGATATTGCCGTTTAGAAAAAACGCGTACACCCAAGGCCGGGCGCTATCCGGCGGGCTGCGGAAACCGTCAACCAGATCCTCGTCGGCGGCCATGATTTGGCCCACCTGTGCCGACATCAGCAGGGCAAGGAACGCCGCCAGCCACGCGGAGCATCGGTGGTGCCGCCCCAACTGGAACTTGCCTGCACAATGAGTTGTCATGTCAGGGTCATGCCAAATTAGGCACATGAGCGCAAGTCCCAACAACCGCCCAACCGCTGGATCAACGGCACGCACGGCCTCAGCAGTCTCAAACCCGCTGCCACGCGGCGTGGCTTGTCGCGTCTCGCGGCGTGCGCACTGGCTGCTTGCCTCCGGTCGCTGTGCCCATGCACAGCGAATGAACCCCGTAGCAAGCTCGCAGCGTCGATGCGGTACAATTCTTCGGCACCTTTAAACAGTAGATATCTCCGGACAGGGGGGAATTGTTTCATAGGTGGTTGTCTTTCCCAGGTCTAACCTGCCCCCGCAAAAATCCGTTCACTCCAGATGCAAGAGGCCGTGGCGGACGGCGATGAGGACGGCGATGGTGAGTTGGATGACGCTGAATTTTCAGAAGAGCCCACCGAGACGGAACTTCACCCTACCCCCTCTCGCAGAAGGAAGCATTCGTCAGCAGACGGGCCGCCTCCTTCCTGCCTGGCTCCCGCTCTGCCCCGTTTGAACCGTATTGGGCTGGGACGCTTGTTCTCCGGTAGAGGTGCGTCGGCTCGATTGAGGGTCAAACGCTCGGTGCTCCAAGCGCCAGGGCATCGGAACGCATGCGATGGTGGTCGCCGGATTCCAGCTGGAGTTCGGCGGCTTTGACGTTATCGGCCAGTTGGCTGAGGGTGCGCGTGCCGCATAGAACATGGGTCACTCCGGGCTGGGCGGCGGTCCAAGCCAGCGCAAGCTGCGAGAGGGAGCACTCGTACTTGGCAAGCATATCGTTCCAACCGGCGAGCATGGCGAGGACCCGACTGCGGTTAGGCAGGCTGAACCACGGGCTCCACGCGTCGTTGCTGCGGAATTCGTCGGCGCGAAACACCCGCTCCATGCCGACCTTGCCGGTTAGCAGGCCTTGCTCTAGCGACATATACGTTAGGGTCGCCAATTGGTTTTTGGTGCAAGCCGGCAGGGTTTCCTCTTCGACGTCGCGGTTGAGCATGGAATAGCGGAACTGGTTGCTAACAATCGGGCCGCAATCCAGGTATGTCTGCAACTCGCCGGGCGACACATTGCATACGCCGATCTCACGAATTTTCCCCTGAGCTTTGAATTTGAGCAGGCAGGCCATGGTATCCTCGACGGGTGTGAGGTCCGGTGGCATCGCGGGCCAATGCGTTTGATAGAGGTCGATGTAGTCGGTGCCCAAACGACGCAGGCTATTTTCAATTTCGAGTTGGAGGGTATCGGGTCGGACGCTCCGATAGACTTTTTTGCAGTCGAAATCGCTGAAGAACGATCCCTTGGGATATTCCCACCACAGCCCGCATTTGGTGGCGACGATGGCTTGATCGCGGCGTCCCTTGAGTGCCTTGCCTACGACCGACTCGCTGTGGCCGAAGCCGTAAACCGGGGCGGTGTCGATGAGGTTGATGCCGAGGTCGAGAGCGGACTGGATGAGGCGGATGGATTCCGCGTCATCCGGGATATTGCCCCAAGTGGTGCCGCCGCCGAGCACCCAAGTGCCGAGGGCGATGGTGGATGCGTTGATACCGGATGGGCCGAGAGGAAGGAATTGCATCGAAGGAATGAGCGGGTGGTATGGAGGATGTGGGAGGGAAGGGGAGGTGCGTGGCGGGTTACTTGGCGGTGTGTTTGAGCACAAACTCGACGATGGGCGCAGGATCCTTGAGGCTGTGGGGGTGATGGTCGCAGTTGGGCTTGGCAATAACCACGATCTCGCCGCCAAGCGCCTTGTAGCGAGTTTCCACCACCCGCGTGTTCTCATCGATAGGCACGGTCTGGTCCGTCTCGCCGCAGACGCTTAAAATCGGGATTTTGGCCTTGGCCAGAGGAGCGAGGTTATCGACCGGGTTGAGTTTGTAGGTGAGCGCCTCAGCCTCACTCAGTCCGTACACCTTCAGGACGTTGCTCCAATCCCCGGGCGAGCCATGCCCCTTGCCTTTGCCACCGGGCCAACTCTTGAAATCGCAGACCGGCGCATCGACATAGATGGATGCCACTTGGTCCGGCCGGCGCGCGGCCCAGTTGAATGCATACAATCCGCCACGGCTGAAGCCTTCGAGCACGGTTTTTTGCGAGAGGCCGAATTCCTTGGTCAGGTGGGCATGGAATTTATCCATGGCATCCAGTGCTGCTGGAGCGCCGTAGAGGTTTTGCATATCCATATAGGCGACGTGGAAGCCCTTGCCCAATAAGGCGATATCGCCTTGGGGCTCGTGGCCGAAAAACTCAGTGCGCCAAATCCATGGCTTGCCCGCCGCTGGCGTTTTGGGCAGCACCAGCAGACAGTTGTGCCCGTCCACAGCGAAGTCGCGCTGCTCATAGCCATTCCATTCCCCGGCCGCAGCCAAGGTCGTCACAGCGGCCAGCATCAAAGCAGCCGTGGCGACCCGCTGCCGCATCCCGGCAACTTGTCGAACACGGGTGGCGGGAGGATAGGCATCCTGCCTGTCAGGGACGACGGGCTTCCAGCCTGTCGTTTCATGTGAAGACAGCGCACAACAGGCGGTGTCGGGCGGGGTGGCGGTGAAGGAGGTCATGGTGGCGATTGCTTACGCGGGCTGGGGTGGGATCCTTTCCGTTGCTCGAAGGATTTCGCTTGAGGCTCACTCGGATTCGGGTGAGGCTCCGGGCATGTCAGCCATCACCGCGCAACTCCAAGACGATCTTAAATCCGCCATGCGCGCCAAGGACGTCGTCGCTCTCAATGCCTTGCGCGCCCTCAAAACCGCTCTCACCAACGCAGCTATCGAAAAAGGCGGCCTGGGCAGCACCCTCGACCCCGCAGAGTCCCTTGCGATCGTTAGAAAACAAGTCAAGCAGCGCCACGAATCACTGGCCCAGTATGCTGCCAACGAACGGCCCGAGCTGGCCGCCATCGAGCAGGCGGAAATTGCCGTGCTGGAGCGCTACCTGCCCGCTGCGTTGAGCGCTGACGAGCTCGATGAATTGATCACTGCGGCCATCGCCGAAACCGGTGCATCCTCCAAGGCCGACCTCGGCAAGGTGATCAAGCTCGCTCAGGAGAAAGCCGCTGGCCGCGCCGATGGCAAGACGCTCTCGCAGGCCGCGATGAAACGCCTCTCTTGACCGTCGCAAACCCCGAATCCGGGGCGAGTATGGTGAGGTCAAAAATCAACAAGTGACAATCGTCACTGCATCCGGCTCTGGATCACTGGACTCCTTCAAAAGGGACTCTGGGCTCTAGGATTCTAACAGAATTGTGCGCGCCTGTTCTCCGATCAGATCAGGCTCTAGCAAAGCCGGACCATATCCTTGAGGAATTGGCCCCAGAGGAAGAACAGTCCGCGTTTGGAGTATTGGAAATGACCGTCGCCGGTGAGGCGGATGATGCCAGAAGCGAGGTTGAACTCGACTTGGCTCTGCATTTCACGTTCGAGGGCATCTTCGATGTCCTCGGGATCGGGCATCCTCAGGAGGTCGGCCGAGACCTTGTTGCGTGCCAGAAATTGCTGATGATCACGGAGGATGCTTTTGAAACAATTTTGCTCACAGGGGACGTAATTCCAGCGGATGTGAGGCGAGCATTGGAGGGTGAGGGAGAACGGGAAATTGGTGGTGCGCCAGGTGCGTCCGTGGCTATCCTGAGATGTCACGGAGATGAAGGCGAAGGCGACCTCGCATTGTTCGCAGAGGCAGATGGAGGAGATGGCGCGTTCTTCGGGGTGCCAGTAGAATCGGAAAAACTGCTGCATGCCGGCCCATTTCCACCCGCAATCCGAGACATGCTCAAAGCCTTCGGCTTCCATGGCGTCACTGGCTTCCGGAGCGTTGGGAAAGAAGGCGGGGTTGGGGATGCGGCGGTGCTGAAGGCGGTTGTTGAGGGGCAGGCGCAGGCAGCGGATGTGGGTGAGCAACTCGAACCAAGGGAGCAGGAACCAACAGGAAACGGCGACTGAGCCGCCGACGTTGCTACCGGAGAGGAAGTAGCCGAGCCAGAAAGTGGCGAGCAAGAACATGAGAGCGCCCAATTTTCGCAAGAAGGTACGGCGGGCACTGCGCAGAGCCACCGCAAGGAAGAACAGGCCAATAACGATCAGGGATTCTCGCATGAATAAAAGGAACTTCGGCTCGCTCGAACCCTTGCCGAGGATGACTCGGAGGATTGCGTTGCCGTTTGAACCAGTTCCACAGATTACAAGTGAGCGCAAGTGGATGTTTCAAGTAGTTGAAGCAACTTGCGCCATGCGAAGGATTGGGAGGGGTTGATGGGTCGGCTGCAGATACGGAAATGGCGTATGGAATAGGATCGGCATTGGCGTGAAGCTGCATATTTTCGCGTTGGAGGCATCCAGTCTTGCGAATTTGCAACTTCGGGGCTTGAGTCTGGCGTTCTTCAGTTCTTTGTCCTCCCCCCCATGATCCGCTACATCCGATTTCTGCTGGCCCTTGCCGCGATGGCCGGGCCTGTCCGCGCCGAGTTTGACGACCCCTTTGTTGTGGCACCGGGTGCGGTGAAGACGGCTGCGACCTTGGTGGCGGAGAGCAGCGCCATCGCACCAGGCAAGGCATTCACGCTGGCGTTGCGTCTTGAGCACCCAGCGGGCTGGCACAGTTATTACCGGAATTCCGGGGGCATTGAACTGCCTCCCGCCATTGAGTGGCACCTGCCAGCCGGCTTCAGCGCAGGGCCGATCCAATGGCCGACGCCCAGCCTCAAGGACGGCTACTCGGGCAAAAGTTTTATTTACACGGGCACACCGGTGCTGTTGGTGGAGCTCAAGGCCCCTGCGGACTTGCCGACTGGCGGGAAAGTGACCGTGGGAGCCAAAGCCAGCTGGCAGATGTGTTCGGACACCTGCATGAACGAGGAGAAGACGTTTTCGTTGAGCCTGATGGTGGGCAGCGCAGTGGTGGCGGATCCGGCGCAGGCCGAGCTGTTTGCCCAGGCCCGCAGCAAAATCCCCGGACCCAATGCCAAATGGGATGTCT
>JBAXCM010000077.1:0-12898 GCA_037141475.1 Verrucomicrobiota bacterium
GCCCCTATCCCCCGCCCCGCTACTTCAAACCCGGATCCTCCCAGACAGACCGCGGCGTTCCGTTCATGATCAGTGAAATCGGCGGCATTGGCTGGGCCACCGAGGGTGGCTGGAGTTATGGCAATGGCCCGAAGACACTCGACGAATTCTACGCCCGTTACCAAGGAACCATCGACGCCATGCTCGACAATCCAAACTTGTTTGGCTTCTGTTATACCCAGCTGACCGACATCGAGCAGGAGCGCAATGGCCTCTACTTCTACGACCGCAAACCAAAATTCGATGCCAAGAAGCTCCACGCAATCACCTCCCGCCAAGCCGCCTATGAGCGCGCCGGGGCAGTGGCTCCCCAGCCGTCGATCACCGCCGTCTTTGCCAAGTGGAAAGTGCTGGTGGGAGCCGTGCCGGATGGAAAATTGTGCACACCCTATCGATACATCATGGACAAGCCGGCTGATGGCTGGATGAACGAGGGATTCGACGATCAGTCTTGGAAAACCGGTCTGGCTGGCTTCGGCAACGGGGTTGGAGTCGTCCGGACCGAATGGAAAACAGCGGATATCTACCTTAGAAAATCCTTTGACTTCGACGGCGCCGATTTGAAGACCGGAGCAATTGTCATCTGTTATGACGAGGACACGGAGATCTATATCAACGGACAAAAGATCCTTGGAGTCACCGGCTTTATTGGCTATTACAAAATGTTCATGCTCACCGACGAGTTGAAGAAATCCCTCAAAAAAGGTGCCAACACACTCGCCGTGCATACCCACCAAACAAGAGGCGGCCAATACATCGATCTGGCAATCCTGGTGGAATAAGACGCGTCGCAAGGCATGCAAGTTCCCGAGAAGCTTTCCAAACATGACAAGATATCTGAAGACCGGTATAACAAGTCTGATTTCCCTGTTGGCACTGGCCATTACCGCAACCGCAGCCTGCGGCGCGGAAATCGCCCAGACCGGCACTGGTGCCAAGAACCTGGGATATGAGTTTATCAAAACTGCAAAGTTCGGCATTTTCGTCCACTACACTGCGGGCGGCTCTGATTTCGCACCCGGCAAGCCCAATCCCCAACCCTGGGACCTCGAAGCCCATGCGGCCGCTTTCGATGTCATGAGCTTTGCCGACGCCGTCGAGGAGATGGGCGCTCAGTATGTGACGCTCACCTCATTCCATGCGGCAATGTACCTGCTGGGCCCCAGCAAAGTGATGTGCGACATCGGGATGCCCAAACACCAGGCAAAGCGCGACCTCATCGGCGAACTGGCGGATGAGTTGAATAAACGCGGCATCGCACTGTGCCTCTATGTGCATCCGGCCGACCAACATGACCTATCTCGCGAAGAACGCGCACTGTTTGGCTGGGGACCGGAAGTCGATGGCCTGCCAGGCCCCAAGCTCGGCCTTTGGCCCAACCCGAAATGGGATGATTTCATCCTAGGCTTGTTCAAGGAAATGAGCCTGCGCTACGGCGCGCGGGTGTCAGGCTATTGGATCGACCGGCACACGCCCAAGCGCTTCGCCAACGCCAAGCGAATGGCTGATGCCTTGCGCGCCGGCAATCCCGGAGCCGTGATCTGGCAAAGTGGACCCGACTACGTCCAGGACGGACTATCACTGCAAGATGCGTGGCCAGCCGCCGAGGGCGGCGACACCACACACGGCGAGAAAGACCAATGCTGCATCTGTGCGACCGACAACGCCTGGTTCCAGGGCAACAAGGTGCAAGTGCCTGCCGACGAGGTCTTCAGGGGAGTTGTCAGATGCGCCGGTTGCCCCGACCAGGAAGGCGGCATTCATGTGGCCTTGACGCCATATGCCACCGGCTATGCGCCAAAGGTGAGGGAACTGATGACTGAGTTTGGCAAGTACTGGCGCGAGCGAAAAGTTGCGCTCTTCAACACCCGGCCTAGCAAGATATTTGAGATCGAGCAGAAGGCGAATCCATGGCCCATAGTCGCAACGGACTCCACCGATGGATCAACCGTTTATGTGCATGTGTTGATCCCTCCAACCGGAAAATCCATCCACCTGCCCGCACCCAAAGATGGCCGCAAGCTCGGCGCTGCTTCACTTTTGATAGGGGGCGGCCCGGTGCAGCTCAAGCAATCTGAGGCAGGAGTGGATTTGTCACTTCCGGTTGGTTCGAATTGGGATCCGGTGGATACCGTCATTGTGTTGAAAGTGGCGACACCGCGTGTCACCTTGAACCTCGACGGCATCTGGCAAATCGGTGAGGGCGGAATGGATAGCCCACCTGCCACCTTCGAGCGGAATGTGCTGGTGCCGGGCTTGGTGGACATGGCCCAACCGCCGTTTGTGGAACCGGGCCCGAAACTAACACACCTAGACAAATTCTCGCAGAAAGATCCGCGACGCGACGCCTTCTGGTACCGGCGCTGTTTCACTCTGGCCGCCCCCCTAACCACCGCAGCCACACTCAAGGTCGGCAAGGCGATGTTCGGCATGCGGGTGATCCTCAACGGCAGGGTGCTGGGCGAACAAGCGGCTTGTTTCACGTCCGGCCTTTTTGATGCTCGTGCCGCGCTCAAGACCGGTGAAAACGAGTTACTCGTCCGCGTCGGTGCCGATCGCAACGTGGTGGCTTCCAATGCCCCATCGGGATTCGACTACGAAAAACAACGATATATCCCAGGCATCTTCGATTCTATCGAACTGCTGCTCAGCGCCACCCCTCACATCGTGAATTTGCAGGTCGCACCTGATTTATCCCAACAAAAAGCCCGGGTCCGGGTATGGGTCGATCAGGCAGCAGCCGGCGAGATGACTCTCGAAGTGCGCGAGGCAAAATCAGGCAAGCTCGCCGGAAAAGCCACAACCCAACTGAGCGCCGATGCTAACCAAACGGTTGATGTGGATGTGCCAATCTCCGAATGTCGCTGGTGGTCGCCCGCGGATCCGTTTCTATATCTATTGACGGCACGGACCGCTGGCGATGAGTTCCAGACGCGCTTCGGAATGCGCACATTCAAGTTTGATCCGGCGACGGGCCGGGCGCTGCTCAACGGCAAGCCGTATTTTATGCGCGGCAGCAACATCACGCTCTATCGGTTTTTCGAGGATCCTCAGCGAGGCACGCTTCCATGGAACGAGGAGTGGGTGCGCACTCTGCATCGCCGGGCCAAAGATATGCATTGGAATTGCCTGCGCTACTGCATCGGCTTCCCCCCGGAATTCTGGTACCGCATCGCCGATGAGGAAGGTCTCCTCATCCAGGATGAATTCCCGATCTGGAACATGGAGCGCGGCAAGGCGGCCGAGTATGATGTGGACTCATTGGCGGGCGAGTACCGCAGTTGGATGCGGGAACGCTGGAACCACCCATGCGTCGTCATCTGGGACGCATGCAACGAAACCCGCTCGCCAGACATTGCCAAGGCGTTTGCCAAGGTGCGGGCACTGGATCTATCCAACCGTCCGTGGGACAACGGCTGGCAACCACCGCAGGACCCGGGCGATTGCTTTGAGTCGCATCCCTATCACTTTATCAATCCTCAATTCAAACTCTCCGATCTGGCAAAATCCGATCCGGCTCAGGTGGGCAATGTGTGTCGCGAGACCGGCAAGCACGCAGTTGTTATCAATGAGTACGGCTGGCTCTGGCTCAACCGCGATGGCACGACAACGACCCTCACCAAGGAACTTTACAACAATCTTCTCGGCGAACATTCCACCACCGAACGACGCCGCCACCTGTATGCACGGTATTTCGCCGCGGAAACCGAATTCTGGCGCTGCAATCGCAAGGCGGCGGCCGTCATGCACTTCACCACCCTCGGTTACTCGCGCCCCGACGGCCAGACCAGCGACCATTGGGCGGATATCGAAAAGCTCACATGGGAGCCCGAATTTTATCGTTATGTGCGCGACGCCTTTGCGCCAGTGGGCCTCATGATCGATGCATGGGCCGCAGAATATCCGGCCGGCAAGCGCCAGGAGTTTCCGGTCGTTGTCATCAATGATCTTTATGAAAATTGGCAGGGCGATGTCCGCTTCCGACTGCTGTGCGATGGCAAGACCATCGAGGACAAGATCCAGCCCTGCAGTGTCCCGGCGCTTGGCAATGCAAAGTTCACCATTGCCATCGATATCCCAGCGGCTGAGGGCAGCTATCAAGTCGAAGCAGCTCTGATCAAGCCCGGCAGCGAACCCGTCCTCAGCCTGCGCGATTTCACTACCAAAACCGGCGACAAGAGCAAGGAATAGCTCGGAACAAACCCATCCCAACCAAAAATGCCACTCGCCGAAAGCTCTGACTCATCTTCCCTCTGAACACCCGCTAATGTCTATCCATTTCAACTTACCGCTTTTCAACTCCGATTACCCCCTTATGAAAAATTCATGGATGAAAGTTATGCTGCTGCTGCCGATCATGGTCGGTTTGACAGCTGCGCAGGCCGCGCCTGAAATCAATAACCGGACGGGTGCCGCAAATGTCGCGCCCGGCGAGGCGAAGCTGCAAGGCCGCTTGGATGGTGGCGGCGACGCCGATGTGACGGTGTACTACGGTCCGGCCGATGGGGGCACGGACGCCACCGCCTGGGCTAACAAAATCGAGCTGAAAGGAGTGAAGAGCACCACGGAATTTGCCGCAAATGCCAGCAAGCTGACCTTTGGCCAAACCTATTTCTATCGGGCCTGTGCGAGCAACGCGAGCGGTCAGGGATGGGCAGGTACCAGCGCCAAATTCACCACGCTCAAACCCAGAGTACCGGCCGCCAACGCCGATAAGCTGCCGGTGAAAACCGGCTTGGTTTGCTGGTTTGATGCAGCCGTCGGGGTGGACGCCGACACCAAGGGAGTCGTGCAGAAGTGGAAAGACCTCTCTGGCAACGGCCATGACGCATGCCTTGCAGGCGGTGCTCCCGTGCTCGCTCAAAACCAGATCCACGCCAAGCCATCGCTGCAATTCCGCAGCGCCACCGCTGCCTCCGCCCTTAACCTCACAGGCCCCCTCGTCACCGAGGAGCAATTCGTCGTTCTGCGCTCGCCCAATGCAAAGTGGAACAGTGACGGATGCGCCCTCGGCCGCCGCTGGAAACGTGCGTCAAGCTATCGGCTAGGCCAAAATTCCACCCAGTTCTGGGGTGACCAATACCCGAAAGCTGTCTCAATGAATGGCAAGAAACTCTCCGAACCACCATTCAACATGGGAACCATCACCGAGTTCATGATTTTGAAAATCGATGTGAACGATAATGACTTGAGCAGGAGCACCTATCAAATCGGAGCGGCGGATTCAGCAGCCTGCGACATGGACATTGCTGAAATCATTGCCTATCAAACGCCGCTGTCCGCAGAGGACGAAGACATGGTTGGCGGCTATCTGGCAGCCAAGTACGGCATCACCACCGGCTACTCGGCAAATCCCGGCATGGCCCCGGCTTCGAGCTTGACCAATGAAGTGGCGACGCAGACATCCCCGACGTCGGCGCTGCTCAATGCAACACTCACTTGCCCGAACTCACTCTATGAGATACGCGTCTATTGGGGAACCTCAGATGGCGGCACCGACTCAAATCTATGGGAATACTCAGCCCCCCTGAAAACCTTCACCAATGCCCAAGCAACGAAAATAACCCATACGCTCACCAGTCTAACCCAAGGCACCATCTATTACTATACCTTTTGCGGAACCAACACGGTGGACAGTCTCTGGGCTGCCAAATCCATGAGATTCCTTGCCGCCGGACCCGTCACCTCCACCCCAGCACCAAAACTGGCTGTCACCAAGGGCCTCGCCTGTTGGTTCGACGCGGGCAGCGGCGTTACCGCCGACGCCAAGGGCACCGTGGTGGAATGGAAAGACATGTCCGGCAACAATCGTCACGCAAAAACCGGCGGCGGCGTGGCTCCAGTGCTTGCGGCCAACCAACTCAACTCGAAACCAGCATTGCAATTCCGCAAGGGCTGGCTCGGCATCGACGGCACATTTTTTGCCAAGGAACATTTTCTCGTGCTGCGCTCACCCAGTCCCAAATGGAGCGGCGCCAGTGGCTTGTTAGGACGTCTCAAGGGCCGTGGATCGAGCTATAATACATTTGGCAACGATACCGGATTCTGGACCGACGTCTCACCAGCAGCGGTTGCTAGAAATGGCAACATGTTGCCCGGTCCAATTTTCGATTGTTCACCGATCACTCAGTTTATGATCCTCAAAATCATCGTCAACGATGCCAACGAGACTGAGGCGGCCTATGCGCTTGGCAACAACGACGGCCTGAGTACAGGTGACTTCGACGTGGCTGAGGTCCTCGGCTACCAATCCATCCTCGGCCCAAAAGATGAGGCACTGGTCGGCGGCTATTTGGCAACCAAGTACGGAATTGAATCGGCCTATCCACCGCTGCCACCGGTCAAGGCTGCAGATCTTCCGCCGGGCGAATTGGCCGCGCTTAAATACAAGAACTGGAAACACAGTGGTTCCATGTTCTTACTAACCACGCCGGAGGGAGCGGACCTGCCCGCCAGCGCATCAGAAGAGAATTTTCCGGTACTCGTCCGCCTCACCAAGGATGGGTTCACCTTCGCGGAGGCCCAGGCCAATGGCGAGGACATCCGTTTTTCTACCAGCGCCGGGGTTCCCCTTGCATACCAGATTGACACGTGGGATGCAGCCGCCGGCACCGCCTCGGTGTGGGTTAGGGTTCCCGGAATCCGAGGCAACTCACGCCAGGAACTCAAAATGTTTTGGGGAAATTCCGCTGCAAAGTGCCAGTCTAACGGCCCTGCGGTTTTCAACCGATCCAACGGATTTTTGAGCGTCTGGCATATGAACGAGCCCGTTCAGGATACAGCCGGGACTGTGGAATCGACTGATCTGGGAACGACCACCGCCACCGGTGAGATCGGTTCCGGCCGTCACTTTGCAGGTGGCAAGGGGATCTTTTGCGGTGACCGAATCACCAAGTATCCGTTTGCTTCGAGCCCTCACACCACTGAAGCATGGGTCAGGGCCGACAAAATGAACACGACGCTGGTGGAGTGGGGCAAGCTCGGCGGGGTGACCCTTCGTCTGCTGAGCACGCCCTCGCGAGTCGGAGTGAATAACAACAAGACCAGTGTCCAGGGAACCAGCGTGCTGCCAAAGTCAGAGTGGATTCAGGTCGTCTATACCTACGACGGCCAGAACGACCGGATCTATGTGAACGGTGAGTTTGATATGAAAGCACCTACGGCATCCATCATCGACGTATTTACGCCGGCTCGGATGCAAATTGGCAACGGTTTCTTTGGCGACATGGATGAAGTGCGTGTATCTAACGAGGCTCGCTCGGCCGATTGGGTGAAGTTGCAATACGAGAACCAAAAGTCTCTCCAAACATTGGTTGGGCCGCTGGTCCAACCCGGCAACATGTTGGCGGCATCAGACAAGCAGGTGAGGGTTCTGGAAGGCAAGCGCGCCACGGTCAGCGTCAAGGTTGGCGGTGCTCAAAAACTCTATTGGTTTGTCAAGAAAGGCGATGCCGAGACATTGGTCGCGGTGGATTGCTTCAGCTACACCGTTGGCAAACGCGTGACAGGCGACGAGTCGTTCACCTTGCGCGTCAAGGCTGTCTATCCCGACGGAGTCAAGACGCTGGAAATACCGGTAACCATTCAGGAAGATATACCCGAACCAGCGTTTACCCTTAAAGCGCCTGCCACCTGGAACGGCCGCTCTCCAGTCGAGGTGCTGCCTGAGATCACTAATCTAGCCGCCATGAAAGCCAAAGGCGTTGGCGAATTGCAGTATATCTGGGAAGTTACCGGCGGAGTCGTCATGAAAGAGGTGGCTCCCGACCGACTGATCCTCAAGTTATCACAATACACCGGCCCGATCACCGTCAAGGCGACTATCAGCAATGGCGGTGCCCCGATCGTGGCCACCACCACCATCAATGTGGCCGAACCGAAGACCGATCCGTGGTTAGAGAGAACTCCACTCAAGGACGAGAAACCCGAGGACGGCCAGTTCTTCGCCCGGGATGACAAGAACGAAGGCACGCTCTACTACAATGGCACGTTGGACAAACCTGCGGATTCCGTTTTCCTTAAAGTGTATGCCGACGACAAACCCGTCAAAACCGAGACCGCAAAACCCGCAGCTGACAACACCTATGCCCTAACTGCCAAGCTCAAAGCCGGACTGATCAAGTACAAGGTCGAGTTCGGCACCAAGACCGGCACCACCGAGACCGTCGTGCAGACCGTCACCAACCTCGTCTGCGGCGACGCTTGGCTCATCGACGGCCAGTCCAACGCCCTGGCGCTGGATACCGGTGAGCAGTCGCCGAATGACACCAGCGAATGGATCCGCAGCTATGGTGGCCCGACCGGGCGCGGGGATTCCAGCGACTGGGTTCGCGACCGCTTCGGCAGCAATACCAAGGAAAGCCCAAGCAAACGGACCAACCTGTGGTGCTCGCCTGCCTGGCGGCAACTTCCGGGATCAGACACGGCACTCGGCTGGTGGGGCATGGATCTCGCCAAAAAGCTGCTAGCCAGCCAAAAAATGCCCATTTGCATCATTCAGGCCGCAGTGGGTGGAACGCGCATCGACGAGCACAAGTGCAACGACGCCAAGCCGATGGATCTGAGCACGATGTATGGCAAAATGCTGTGGCGGCTAACCAGTGCGCGGCTGACGCATGGGATTCGCGGCGTCTTGTGGCACCAAGGCGAGGCCGATCAAGGATTGGATGGACCCGACGGCGGCTTCGGTTGGGAAACGTATCAGCAATACTTCGTCAATATGTCATTGGCTTGGAAGCGTGACATGCCTAACATCAGCCACTACTATGTGTTCCAGATTTGGCCCAATGGCTGCGGTCAGGGTGGCGGCCATGGCGACATGCTGCGGGAAGTCCAGAGGACCTTGCCGCGCCTCTATTCTAACATGGATGTCATGTCCACGCTCGGCATCAAGCCGCCCGGCCCCTGCCATTATCCGCTCGTCGGCTGGTCGGAATTTGTCCGTTTGATGCAACCGCTCATCGAGCGTGACTCCTACGGCCGCAAGGTCCCCGAGTCGATCACCGCGCCGGATCTCAAACGGGCCTACTATGCTAACGCCGAGAGAAATGCCATCACTTTGGAGTTTGACCAACCGGTCATCTGGCTGGATTCATTGGCCGGCCAGTTCTATCTGGATGACGCCAAGGACTGGGTCGACAAGGGAACCGTCAGCGGAAACATCATCACGCTCCAGTTGAAAAAACCTGCCACCGCCGCCAAGATCACCTATCTCAAAGAGCTTAATTGGAACCAAAACGACCTGCTCTTCGGCAAAAATGGCATCGCCGCTCTCACGTTCTGCGACGTGCCTATCGCACCAACCAAATAACCCTGACCCTCATGAAACATGATCTGATTGATCCGATGCTCGGCATGGCCACCAGCGCCAGCCTATCCGGTTGGCTCGCCCTTGCCGCACTGGCCGGTGCCGCCGATACTCCCCACGCGACAGCGCCTGCAGAGGGATCTGCGAAAAACCCGGCGGTGGTTTGGGAGAGCCTGCCGACGATCCGCAGCGGTGTGAAAATTCATGCGCACACCTCGAAAAGTGCGCTCAATTGCACCATCATGGATTGGACGAACTACACGTTGCAAGACGCCGATGGCTACGAGCAGGCGTCCGTCAAAGGCGAGTCCGGCATGCTCGTCCATGCTTGGTTTGCGTGGCTCGGCAAGGCCGATGGCAATCTCAAACTCTATCTGAAGGATGGCCAAACGCCGGATCACGACATGCCTATCACGGATTACTTCAAGGCAACCAAGCCCCCCCACCAGCTCTGGTATAACCAAAATGGCAGCATTTGGTGGGCATTCCCGTGCCTGCCCTTCACAGGCTCGTTCAAAGCCAGCCTGACAAAACGACCTGACTGGTATCAGTACACGCTGCATCTCTATCGGGACAAGCATTTTGGCGAAGCCCTCACCAACCAGGATGTCACTGCCCTCCAAGCCAAGTTGCAGGCACCCTGCGGGACGTTTCCCGGGACGGAGCCCGGAAACCAGGTGGCAACCAGCACACTTGATACCGCAGACTCCCAGAAAACCGTGTTCGAGGCCAACCAAGCCGGAGTGATCCGCAGCATTCGGATCACTCCGTCGTCAGCAGATTCCGCGGTTTTGGATAAGTTGTTCATCCGCATGACCACCGACGGCGTGATCACCGCCGAGCTTCCCGTCTCAATGTTTTTCGGCGGCTACCGTGGAGCCGACATAAAAAATGCCAGAGGCCTGCCGACTGGCTACGATGGCAAGAAGTTATACAATTATTTCCCGATGCCGTTCTGGAAGTCGATGAAGATTGAACTGGCAAACCGCCAAGCCGGACCGGTGACGGCGGCATGCGAGATCGGGTGGTCCGACCGCAACCTCTATCCAGAGGCTGGCACCGGGGTTTTCAAGGTACAGTTCAATGATAACGTGGCGGTCAAGGCGGGCGAGCCGGACTTTGTCAATCTGGCAGTGGACGGCGCAGGCATCTTGGTGGGCTGCGTGTCAAAACTAAGTGGCGACATCGAGGGCAATTTCAGCATCTTCACGGATGGCTCCAAAACACCCGTGATTGAAACCACAGGCGGCGAGGATTACTTCAATCACAGTTATGGCATACATCCGGGCATCTGCAATCCGTACAGCGGCGGCCTCGCAGAAAATACCGGATACCGCTTTCATATCCTCGATTATGTGCCATTCCTCAATGCCATCAAGCTAACCCAGGATCACGCCCATGCCTTCACCCATGACCGGGATGCGACGTTTCTAAGCGCCGTCTATTACTATCACAGGCCCAAGAGTTTCCTGGACCTGACCGACGTCCTGGACGTCGGCAAACCCGAGGCCGAGGCCGCCCACCACTACCAGATCACAGGCACGGCCGGCAAGGTGCGCCTGCAATCTGACACAACAGGATACGAGGGCAACTTCAGCGAACCGATGACCGACGACGGCCGCTGGACCGACCAAGGATCCTCATTCACCGTCAAAATCACCCCAGATAATGACGGCGTCCGCCTTCGCAAACGCATCAACGGAATGGCCTATCATCAGGAACTCAATGTCTATGTGGATGGCACCTTGGCCGGCACTTGGTTTGAGCAGGGTGCCAACCATGTGCTCAACTACGATCATGCCCCCTACAAAGAATTGGTGAAGGCCACTTTCGATAATATCCACCAAGAGGTGCCCACCTGGCAGAATGGGGCGATGCCAACCAAGTTCCGCGACACCGAGTTCGAAATTCCCGCTTCACTAACCAAGGGCAAGGCATCTCTCAACCTCAAGTTTGTCACCCGCAATTCCCTGGCCGTCAACAAAGCTGACGAAAAACTAACCAACGAGTACTTCTATTGGGTCTATTGCTACCCGGGAACATTGCGATAAGTCCACAGATAGAGTGGTCGGAGGCCAAACGCGCCAGCGTCGGAATTTCCGATATGCGCCTCACCCTCACCGGCCGGAATTTCTCGTGGAACTCACCGACGATGAAGACAAAATCCGCGGCTTCCACGTCCGCCGCTCCGATGCCGATATCAATGCCAGTAACTCATCGATGGTACCAGTTCTCGCATCGATGATGCTACTGTCACTTCTATCGGGTGGTACTGCTAGATTTGCGGATTGGAGGGATTTCAGAAGGGCTCTGTTTCCATGGCTGAAAGAGACACAGACCCTTTTCTGTCGAGTTTGTTCCACGCTTGTCGTCCGCCTTTTATGGCTTCAAGAATCGAGCGGAAGGCAACCAAATACATGAATTGCCGATAGAAGAAGCGCTGGATCAAAACCACCCACAAGGTGCGCGCGCTTCTGCCATCGAGGCGGAACGCAATCAGCGAGCCGACGAGATCCATTGCCAGGAAGATCAAATAGCCGATGGCCACCGCGCCGAAATCCCCCCGCAGCAGCGATAACACAAATACCACGTCGCCGATGGGCGAGAGCAACGGATAGATAACTTGGAAGCACAGCAGATTGGGCATGGCGACCCAGCCTAGGGAGCCGTTGAAGAGTTGGCGACGGTGCTTCCATAGGCATTGGAAGGTGCCAAAACTCCAGCGCAAGCGTTGTTTGAACAATGCCGGGCAACTATCCGGAGCCTCGGTCACAGAACGTGCATCTGGTGCGTAAACAATCTTAGCGCCTTGAGTCAGCATCGTCAGTGTGAGATCCGCATCCTCGGTCAGGGTTTGAGGCGAATAACCATCCGCATTCAAGACACTTTGACGCCTCCAGGCACCAGTGGCTCCAGGCACCACCGATATGCAATTGAGCGCGTGAAACGCCCGTCTATCATAGTTCTGGGTGGTTACATATTCCAAATCCTGGAAAGCTGTTAAGATATTATGAATGTTGCCGACCTGCACGTTGCCGCAGACCGCGTCAACCTGAGGATCAGCGAAGGGGGCGATGAGTTCGCCAATCGTCCCCGGCGGGACAATCGTGTCGGCATCAATTGTCACGAGGTACTCGCGCCGGGATGCCGTGAATCCGGCATTGAGCGCCGACCATTTTCCACCGTTAGGCTTGGTGACGAGAGACACCTGAGGATGTTGCAGAGCATAACCTGCGACAATCGCCGCGGTATCATCAGTGCTGCCGTCATCGACCACCATGATTTCCAAATCCGGGTAATCGGAGTTGAGGATCCCGTCGAGCGTTCGCCGGATGACCTTTGCTTCATTGTACGCTGGAATGAGAACTGTCACCGGAGGCCGGAACCCGAGCTTTGTCTTGGCAAACTGCCTGCGCCCCCACAGAACCATTACCCCAAGAAAGATAATCCGCAGCAGCGAGATGGCGGTGGTGGCAAAAAAAAGCCACTGCAGCACGACCCAGCCCTGAGTCCGTAGCGAAGTGAACACCCGGCTGCCGCACACCACCAGAT
>JBAXCM010000078.1:0-12691 GCA_037141475.1 Verrucomicrobiota bacterium
CAGGCCAACGGTGCGTAAGTGCCGGATGGCTCGGTGCGGCCGTCTTGCTGGCTGTGGGCACACTGCAAGCTGCAACGGTCACCGCCCCCTACAGCGAGAATTTCCAGTCTTACGGTGCCGGGGCATCGTTAGCTAACGAGACCATCGGTTCTACGGGTTCGCCCACCTCGAATACATGGACCACCGTCACCAGTGGTGGCAATACTTATTACCAAAACAATTTGTCCGGGACCGCCAGCGCCAAGGGACTGGACTCGCTGCAGTTCAGCAACCTAGGTCCAGTGATGGCGGCAGGCACTGGCTTCCAGGTCTCGGCGGTGCTCCTGCCGCCCACCTCTGTGACCTCTGGCGCTAATGTCACTCAAGGGGTCCGCTTTCTCGCCTCTACGACCGGTACTGTCAACGACGCTTATGCCGTGGATCTAAATATCGGCACCCTCAATCCAGGGCGCATGCGTCTTGTCGAGTGGACCGGTTCCACTGCCGTTGTCTATTCGGATTCAACGCAAGCCAACCAACCGCTGGTGCCGAGTTACAGCTCTTCCAAAACCTATCAGCTCAACGTTCTCGGGATGTATGATGGTTTGGGCAGGCTATCGATCACGGCGACGATTTATGACATAGCCGTACCCGCAGATTCGGTCACATCCACATTTACGACCGGTGCCACTATTTTTTCTCCCGACGCAACTCCCCGCACCGGCAACTATTTTGGCCTCTACACATCAACTTCCGGGTCTGTGACCGAAGTAACCAACTTCGACAATTTCAGCGTCACCGTCGTCCCTGAACCAAGCGCCTTGGCCCTCGGCCTAGCAGGATTGATTGGTCTTGCTGGATTCCGCCGCAGGCGTCAGGCACCGTAACCCAACGATTTTGGTGTTGGGTTTGTTGTGATTGGCAATCCGCTTTTGCTGGTTGCTTCTGCACGATGGCCAACGTCCTCCTCTGAGCTATTTCCGGCCAAACCCATGAGAATTTCGCATACCAGTTTTTGGTTCATTTGGACAGTTCGTGGGGTGCTGGTTGCTGCGGCTGGCTCATTGCACGCCGCTTCGGTGGTCAGCCACCCTTACCGGGGCGTCACCCAGATTGTCAGGACTGAAACCTCGCCAAGGGCCGAGCACATCAACGTGATGCAAATCGACCTGACGACCCCTGGCATCCGGTTTCTTGTTTCCAATGGCAATACTCCGGTCGATGCCACAAATCGTGAAGTCACCGCAGCGAAAACCTTGGATTACATGACGGCCCAAAACGGGCAGATTGCCATCAACGCGCATTTTTTCCAGCTCAGTGATTCGGGGGCAACGGCGACGAAATGGGTCGTCGGTCTGGCTGCGTCGCGGGGATATGTGTATTCCTCATTTGAGGGGCCGACACCAGCCGCTGCCAACCCCGTCAACTCGCTGAGTCTGACCCAGGACTACGCGATCATGACCAACGTGCCGGCTCTCAACATTGATGCGCAGAACAACGCGCAGATCGTGCATTACGATGCAGGCTATGCCGATAAAAAGCACGTGCTGGAGTCGGTAACCCTCTACAATGCCGTGTGTGGTTCGGCTCAGATTGTGACCAACGGAGTCAAGAGTATCCCCACATACACCGGCAACGTCGCAACCGGCTTGATCAGCAACGGCACTTACTCGGATGGCAATTCCTGGTACAACGCCGTCAACGCCCGCACCGCCATCGGACTCTCGGCCGATAATCACACGCTCACGCTTTTTACCATCGACGCTGCCGGCGGTAGCACCGGAATGACCGTCGGCGAGGTCGCCGATATGCTCAGAACCGATTATCAAGTGTGGAATGCGCTCAATTTGGACGGCGGCGGGTCCACCACCATGGCGTTCCAAGACCCCGTTACGAAAACGCGATCCGTGATTAACTCGTCATCCAATGGCAGCACCCCTCGCATCGTCGCCACCAGCTTGGTCGTTTTCGCCGATCCCCAAATCGCCGTCGAGCAGCCACCAGGAACCAATCTAACCAGTGGTGCCGCAGCCATCGACTGCGGCAGCGCCAACATCGCCGGCAAGCCGGCCACGCTCACCTTCACGGTCCGAAGCAGTGGTGCTGCTGACCTCAGCGGACTGGCCGTGACCAAGACCGGTGCCAACGCCGCCGAGTTCAGCGTCAGTGCCCTTGGTGCCACCACTCTGGCCGCCACCACCAGCACCAATTTCACGGTCACCTTCACTCCTATCGCCGCCGGTACCCGGAGCGCCGCGATTCATATCGCCAGCAACGACGCGACCAAGAACCCGTTCGATATCAATCTAACTGGCACCGGGGTGGCCACTGCCCTGCAGGGTTGGCGGATGCTCCATTTCGGCAGTTATGATAACAGCGGCGATGGCGCGGACCTCAACGATTTCTGCAAGGACGGTCTCCCTAATCTTATCAAATTTGCTCTTGGTCTGGATCCTAAATTGAGTGGAGCCGGACTGCTGCCCAGCCCCCAGCGGACCGAAAACGGCTTGGCGATTCGTTTCAATCAACCCGCCGGTGTCGATGGCATCACCTACTCTGTCGAAAGTAGCGAGACGATGCTTTCCGAAAGTTGGACAGCCCTTCCCGACGCGGGTACCCCCCCTCAGCACTCCTTCAGCGCTCCTTTGGGAGCCAAAGGCATGTTGTATATGCGCATCAAGGTGACCAGCCCTTAGGAGTTGCGCATACGCCATCGACAAAGACCTGCGCCCGAAACCCCACGGGAGACAACTCATACAAATTTCCGAGAATTTCGCCTGGTTGGATCAAAATTTGTGAAATCTATGAATTTCAGTTGCGGACGTTGCTTGGCGCGCTTAGAAATCATTCGCAGAAATGTAATTACAAAGTGCTTCGAAATCATTCCTTCAAACCCATAATTTGTCATGAAAGCCCAAGTTATTGATTCACGCCCCCGGGGATTTGCCTTGGTGATCACGCTTGCCTTGATGGTCCTGCTGACGCTGTTGGTGGTTGGTTTGCTCGGATTATCGAGCATTTCCCTGCGAGACGCCAGCCAAAGCGAGGCGATGGCGACCGCTCGCAACAATGCAAGGCTGGCGATGATGCTGGCCATCGGCCAACTCCAGAAGTCGCTGGGGCCGGACAAGGCAGTGACGGCGCCGTCTGAAATTTTAGCGAGTCATCCGGCCAAGCCCAACACGGTCGGAGTCTGGGATTCTTGGGATTTCAACCCAAATAGCAGCAGTTTGGACTACGCCGGGGAAAAAGCCACCCGCTTCCGCCGCTGGCTCGTCTCCAGCGCCGACCCCGCAGCGGCCACATCGCGCAATTTTGGAGCCGCTGAGTGGACCGGCGACACCATCGAATTGGTTGGCAACGGCTCGCTGGGCGACAACGCCGAGGCCGCGGCCAAAGTGGTCGCCGGCAAGGTGCCCATCAGCCGCGCTGGCAAATCGCAAGGCGCGCTGGCTTGGCACGTTGCCGACGAAAGCGCGAAAGCCCGCATCAATCTATACCGCGATCCGAGTCTCAATACCACCCTTGCCCAGCAGCGCGCCCTGCTCGCCGGCCATCGGCCAGACCCCTCCGTCATCAAGTCCCCCACCAGTGGCCAACTCTCGTTCCTGCCCAAAGACGACACAGCGGCGCACTTCACTGTGGCCGGCACCAGCATCCCGAAGATCACCGATCTGGACCAGGTGAGTTTGTTGGCCGACGCCAAGGGCAAAATCAAAGCCTTCCGCAACGACGTGACGCCCTACTCGCTGGGACTCATGACGGATGTGCGCAACGGCGGACTCAAACAGGACCTCTCCAGCGTCTTCGAAATGAACGCCAGCTTGCCCACCGCCTTCGCCAATAAAAAACTCTATCAATCAACCCACGGCATCACCGGTGTCTCCGACCCGTATTGGAGCACCTTGTCGGGCTACTATAACTCGTTCCGCAGCATCACCAACCCCGAGACCAACCCAACGTTCAGCCAAGCTCCCTCGCAAGCCGTCACCCTCACCAATCTTGCCGCACCCACCCATTTCTCAGCGGGCCCGGTTATCGCCAAGGTCGAAATGCTCTTCAGTTTCGTGACCCGGGATTCCCACGGGTGCTGGATCTCCGCCTTCAAGTCGGTCGATCCGCAGCTCATTTGCGAAGGCCATCTCATTTACACACCACTGATCACGCTCCACAACCCATATAACGTCAACATCTCGTTTGATAGCATGGAGGTGACGTTCCGCAATGTGCCTGCTGCCTTCAAATTTTATATCAACGGGGTGGCCCAAACTCCCGGTCTGCTGCCGGTGTCCGAAATGTACGTCAATAACACCGCCCTAACTGGTAAGTCGTTCGACCTCAAGATCGCCAACTGGGGCTCTCCCAGCGCGTCCTCGCCTACGGGGGCCATCACCATGAAACCCGGCCAGACATTGGTGTGTGGGCCCTATCTGGACCCAGCCGCCTGCTTCAATGATGACCGCGGAACCCCGTTCTTCGACTACGACAACAACACCACCGGCTACACAATGATCAATGGCCAACCCTCAATCGTCGCTATCAAGGCCAAGCCCGGGTTTGTCGGCCGCGCCTTCGGCTTCGATATCGACTGGATCGCCCCCCCGAATAACCCCTCAAATCAGGGGAATTGGGGAATGCTATCCTTGAAACCAACGGACACCCTTCACATGGAGTATGGAATCAGGCAGCCAACTTACGGGGTGAACACCACCTTCGATGTGACCGCAAAGCTCACCTCCAATAACAAAACGCTGGATTACGGCGGACTCAATTTTCAATACCAGGATGCGGCCACACTTGGCAAACTTTTCCCCAAGACCTACCGTTACCCGAGCAGTGGTGAGTTCAATGTGAAGGATGCTTATGTGTCCAACTCGACGCCTCTGGCCAGCCACGCTCTGGTGAAAACCGTGGCGGTATTCTCTGCCTACGCCCGCACCACCAACGGCGGTGTCTATGAGACGGGCAAGCGCACCGAGACTGCCGGCAGTCTCAACGAACTGAAGGACGGACGTCTGGCCGGCAAGCCCTTCCTCTTTAACAACCCCGCCCGCACCGTCGTCAGTGTGGATTTAAGAAAGGAAAAACCCGGTGCCCATTCCCACGAACTCAACTTTCAGGAATTCATGAGTGCCGGTGCCTTCGAGGATTATTTCACCGTGGACTCCACCAACCGCACGCCTTACCTCACCGGCAACACCACCAGCCACGGCCTCAAGTCCGGCAGTTATCTGGAACTGCCCGTCGGTCCGCTGCAAACCATCGCCGACTTCCGCCGCTCCAACGCCCTGACGTCCTTCTTCCTGCCTAACTTTGTTCAGCCCGTCGCCAATTCCATGGTCTCGCCCTTGATGTCCACAGACAAGGTCAGCCAGATCGATGCCAACGTGGCCACCTACGCCATGCTCGACCATTCGGTGCTGGCCAATCATGCGCTCTACGACCGGTTCTACTTTTCGACCTTCGCTACCAGTGGCAAGGCCAATCCCGACACGGTTTTCAGTGAATTCATGGCGGGCAAACGAGCGTTGGCGGCACAAGCGTTCCAACCCTATCTGCCCCACGGCAAATCCGCGGAGGAGGCCAAGACCGAACTCTTCGCCGCCGGCCAACCGCGTGATACCGCCTATCAGATGGCAGCCGAGTACCAAATGCTCCGCGGCCCGTTCAACGTCAATTCCATGAGCGTGCAAGCATGGAAAGGCATGCTGGCCACCCTCAATAAAGGCCAATTGGTGACATTGTGGGCCAAAAGTGGCCTGCTCGCAAGCAAAGCCGCCACCGGTATCCTCATCCCCGGCATGTCTCTGCTCAATGGCGGTGGCTCGAATGCCAGGATCGATACCAAAAATATCGATGACACGAAAACCAACGAATGGAACGGCTGCCATGAACTCACCGAAAGCCAAATCGAACAACTTGCGACAAACATCGTCGAGCAGGTCCGGCTGCGCGGACCATTCCTGTCCCTATCCGAATTTGTCAACCGCCGGATAGGCACGGAAAGCGAGATGACGCGCAGCGGCGCGCTGGAAACTGCCATTGCCAAATCTAAGGTCAATGACACGGTGTTTGTGTCTCAAATACCCATCAACGTCGCGGACGTTACCAACGCCACCCTTTACAACTACAAAACACCGATGGCAGCGACCGGCAATCCGGCAGCCGGTGCCCCGGGATGGATCGGCCAAGGCGACCTGATGCGCTTGCTCGAACCGGCCGCCACCGTCCGGGGAGATACCTTCGTCATCCGCGTTTGCGGCGAGGCCTGTGATGCCAAAGGCGTAGTGACCGCCCGTGCCTATGCCGAAGCGGTGGTGCAGCGCATGCCAGAGTACGTGAATCCGGTTGACCGGCCCTCGCTCAATGTTTACACGGACGCGAAGGCGGCCCCAGCCAACCGGAGTTTTGGACGCCGCATCAATGTGGTGTCGTTCCGCTGGCTAGCCAGCCATGAAGTCTAATCCTTATGCTCATCAAACTATCCCTCTGGCTTATTACCGCCCTGTGCCTGCCCGTCGCAGGCCATGCCCAACAGCATGAAGCGGCCGCTCCACTACAGATACGCGCCGTGCTTCATGACCCGGTTCATCCCGTCGCAGAACTCTATCTGGCAGATCAGGCCGGCGCGGTGGTCAAATTGAAGCTGGTTCCCGAGGGACTCTCCGCAGCCCAAACCACCATGCCGGTCAATGGCTCGTTGGTGCTTTACAACTCGGCCACGGTCGATCTCAAAAATCCCGGTGCCAGCTTGGCGGCCAGCGTCAGTGTTCCGCCTAACACCAAGCGGGCCATCGTGGTGGTGTTGCCTGGCCCCGCCGGGACCAAGCCGGCCTATCGGATGGTGCTGATCAATGACGCCCCTGCTGCTTTCCCCAAGGGCGAATCACGAGTGGTCAGCCTGTTGCCGGTGGACACCGCAATCAAGGCCGGCGAGCATAACCTGCCGATTCCAGCTGGCAAAATCGTCCATGTCCCCCCGGTCAAAAAGGTCAACGAATTCAATCTGGCACAGACGAATTTCTACTACAAGGAGGGAGGGGCTTGGGTCCCGTTTACCGAGCGTCAACTGCAGTACCTCGAAGAATTTCGACGGATTTTCATTGTCCACGCGACCCCAGGGGCCACCCAACCGTCGGTAACCACAGTGATCGACACGACTCCCAGCACCGTGCCACGCTGAGGAACCGCGCAGGGTTCCTTGACATTGAGGTCTTCGCTGGCAACACCCTCGACCCGAAAACCGTGACCTCCCAAATTCAAAACGTCGCCACGCCCTTCGGCGGCGGCCCGGTTACGCACTCAAGACGGATCTGAGCGCCGCGCAGACCGACAAGGAAACGATGCATTCACGCTACAAGGATCTTGCCCTGGTGGAGCAGGCTTTCCGCACCTCATTGCCGGGCAGTCACACCAGTAACATGCAGTCGCCATAACTGTAGAAACGATAGGCCTGTGCCACCGCTTGGCGGTAGGCCTCGAGCACCAGATCGCGGCCGGCAAACGCGCATACCAGCATGAGCAGTGTGCTTTGCGGCAGGTGAAAATTCGTCAGCAGGCCGCCGACCGCCCCAAATTGATAGGGCGGATGGATGAAAATGTCAGTCGCACCCCGGTGGAGGCCGGGGGCAATGCGTTGGGCGGGATCGGCGGCGTGCAAATGCTCTAATACACGGGTCACAGTGGTGCCTACCGCCACCACCCGCGCCGCCGCATTGACTTTGGCGGCGGTTGCTGCCGATACCTCAAAATTTTCCGAGTGCATGATGTGGTCGGCTAGCAAATCGGCGCTCACCGGGCGGAAGGTGCCTACGCCGACGTGCAGGGTGAGAAAGGCGTGTGGAAGCGTTTCTAACATTTCCGGTGTAAAATGCAGGCCAGCGGTTGGAGCGGCGATGGCCCCCTCATTGCGGGCAAACACCGTCTGATAGCGGTGGAGATCTGCGGCCTCCTGGGGGCGGCCCATATAGTGCGGCAAGGCGAGTTGTCCGTGTTGATAGAGGTCGAGCGGCGAACTCCAGTGCAGCAGGCGGTCGCCATTGGCAAATGCCTCCGCGACGGTGCCCGTGATGCCACCGACGATGACCGTGCGGCCTGGTTTCATGCGTTTGCCAGGGCGCACCAAGCAGCGCCATGCGCAATCTGATAGGCGATCGAGGCAGAGCAATTCGATTTTTCCATCGTCGGACAGGACTCGAGCTGGCAGGACCTTGGTGTCGTTAAAAACGAGCAAATCATCTGAATACAGGAAGGAGGGAAGCTCGCGGAACCAGCGGTGATCGATGAGGCCGGTATCGCGGTGGACGACCAGCATCCGGGATGCCGAGCGTTCAGCGAGAGGATGAGCGGCGATGAGCTCGTCTGGGAGGAGGAAATCGAAATCGCGGGTATGGAGGCTCACGCTCGAGGCATCAGGCTTCTGGTCCCATTTGGGGTTCTTCGTCGGGCACTTCTTCTGGGGCCTTGGGAAGCTTGTCGACGGCCTCAAGAAGGTTGACGAGATCGACGCCGCGCACGGCCGAGGTATCGTGATAAAAATGGAGCACGGGGGTGGATTTGAGGACCACGCGTTTCATGATGCGGGATTGGATGGAGCCGTGGGCGCGGTTGAGTTTTTCCAAGACGGCGGCGACGTTACCGCCGAGGATGCTCATCCAGACCTTGGCTTCCTTGAGGTCCTGGGTGATTTCAATATCACTGACGGTCACCAAGGCACCATGCCAGGCGTAATCGCGCTGGATGACTGCGCCGATTTCGCGGCGGAGCAGTTCGTTGACACGGTCTAGGCGGCGCATGGGGGGAGGTTGATATTTGCAGTCTTGCAGGCTGGAGTCTTGCGACTTTCCTCAGAGTGTCTGCGGGATTTTCTCAAGTTTGTAGCACTCGATGATGTCGCCTTCCTGATACTCGTTGAATTCACCGAGGCGAATCCCGCATTCGAAGGCGTTGCGCACCTCTTCGACCTCTTCCTGGAAGCGGCGGAGGGTGGACATTTTGCCGTCGAAGACGGGTACGCCGTCGCGCAGGACGCGGGCATGGGCCTTGCGGTGGATGCGTCCATCGGTGACGAACGAGCCGGCGGCGCGGCCGCGGGAGAGTTTGAAGACCTTGCGCACTTCAGCGTGGCCGATGACCGATTCGCGGTTGAGCGGCTCTAACAAGCCGAGCATGGCTTCACGCACCTGATCGATGAGTTCGTAAACAATCGAGTACAGCTTGATTTGGACACCGGCGGCTTTGGCAGCCTTGACGGCCTTGGCCTCGACCTTGACGTTGAAGCCGAGGATGATGGCATCGGCGGAGGCGGCGTATTGGACGTCGGTTTCGGTGATGGGGCCAGCGGCGGCAGTGATGAAAGTGCTTTCGACCTTGGCGGACTCGATTCCGAGGATGGCCTTTTTGATAGCCTCGACGGACCCTTGGACGTCGCACTTGAGGATGAGCTTGAGCTGGGCCTTGCCGCCGCCTTCGTTGACCATCGAATAGAGGTCCTCCATGCGGTTGCGGTGCTGGGGTTTGAGGCGGCGCAAGCGTTGTTCTTCCTGGCGCTCGGTGGCCAGGGACTTGGCCTCGCGCTCGGTCTTCATCTCGGTGAGGTGATCGCCGACGTTGGGCAGTTCTTCAAAGCCGATGACTTCCACCGGGGTGCCGGGGGTGGCGGCTTTGACATTTTCGCCGCGGTCGTTGATGAGCGAGCGGACTTTGCCGGCATAAGGGCCGCAGATGAAGGGGGTGCCGATTTTGAGGGTGCCGCTTTCGACGATGACGGTGGCGGTGGTGCCGCGGCCTGGCACCACGCGGGCTTCGATGACCGCCGCCCGGGCGGTGGCCCGCGGGTTGGCCTTGAGTTCGAGCACTTCGGCTTGCAGCGCCATGAGGTCGAGCAATTCGGTCATCCCCTGGCCGGTGACCGCCGACACCTCGGCAAACTCAGTGTCGCCTTGTTGGTCGGTGGTTTGCAGACCCTGCACCGCCAACTGCGACTTGACCTTGCCGGGATTGGCCGAGGGCAGGTCGCATTTGTTGATGGCGACGATAATGGTCTTGCCGGCTTTCTTCGCATGCTTGATGGCCTCGAGCGTTTGCGGCATGATGCCGTCATTGGCGGCGATGACGAGCACGACAATGTCGGTGATGTCCGCGCCGCGGGCCCGCATGTCGGAAAAAATCGAGTGGCCTGGGGTATCGAGAAAGGTGATAGGCTGGTCGTTGTGGACGACCTGATAGGCGCCGATATGCTGGGTGATGCCGCCGGCCTCAGCGGCGGTGATGCGGGTTTTGCGCAAGTAATCGAGGATCGAGGTTTTGCCGTGATCGACGTGGCCCATGATGGTGATGATGGGCGGGCGGGTTTTGAGCAAGTCCTCGGGCTCGGCGACGGGGGCTTCGGGTTCCTTGATGATTTCCACCACCTGGTGGACGCCCTTGGTTTTGTCGCGTTTTTCGCGTTCAAAGATGAAGCCGTGGAGTTCGCAAACTTTGGCGGCAATCTCCGGGTCGATCGGCTGGCTCGGCCCCGGGAACACCCCGAGCTTGATCAGGTCCGCCATGATGCTGTACGGCTTGAGGCCGAGGCGGGAGGCGAGTTCTGATACCAGGATGGGCGGCTTGATGATGATCAGGCGCGGATCGTCCGGAAGCTCGTCCGGCGGGTCCTCCGGCAACTCGGCGGCAACCGTGGGGCTGTCGGGCGCGGCGGCTGGCACGGTCGAATCCAACGCGGCGTCGGCTTTCAGCGCTTGCTGGAGTGGTTCATCCTCGCTTTCGAGGATTTTGGAGATGGTGGGCAGGACGGATTTGCCGGGGCGGGCGATTTTGCGGACCTTGGGCTTTTGCTCGTCGGCGTAGAGATCGAGGGCCTCGCGTTTGGCAACATCCAAGGCACTCGGCAAGATTGGTGCCTCGGCAGGGGGCTCGGCGACCTGCTGCTTGCGCTCACGCCGCGTGAGTTTCTTAGCGTCGTCGAGGAGGTCGAGAATCTTGGGTTTCTCGGGGGAGCTGTCGCTTTTTTTTGGCATCCGGCTGGTGTGCGTAGTTCGGGGAAAGGGTGCGGTGAAGGGATTTAGGATTCGTCAGTGGCGGGGGCCGTGCCGAGGAAGGCATTGGCACGGGAGAGCAAGGCCTCGGCGGCGTCTTCGGGGATGGCGAGGAGTTCGGCAATGAAGGCGGCGGGCATGTCGATGACGAGCTCCGGGGTGATGCCGCCGGCCTGGGTGAGGGTGTTGGCTTGGGCTTCACTGATGCCGAGTTGCTCGCCCAAGGTGTGGGCCGCACCGCCGATTTTCTCCTTGAATTGTTCTTCCTTGCTTTCGTCGCGGCGCACTTGGATGTCCCAGCCCATGAGGCGTGACGACAGGCGGGCGTTCTGGCCCTTGCGGCCGATGGCCTTGCTCAAATCTTCGTCCGTCACGGTGACGTGGACCACATGCGCCACTTCGTCAATGGTGATGGTTTTCAGATCGGCGGGCTTGAGCGCTTCGCGGACAAATTCTTTCGGGTCGTCGCTCCAGCGGATGATATCGACTTTTTCGTTGTTGAGTTCGCGGACGATGTTTTTGACGCGGGCGCCGCGCATGCCGACGCAGGCGCCGACGGCATCGACCTTGGGGTCTTTGCTCCAGACGGCGATTTTGGTGCGGAAGCCGGCCTCGCGGGCGACGCCGCGGATTTCGACGGTGTGGTCGGAGATTTCGTTGACCTCGGCTTCGAACAGGCGGCGGACGAAATTCGGATGGCTGCGCGACAGGATGATTTCGGGGCCGCGGCCTTCGTTTTCGACGGCGAGCACGTAGGCGCGGATGCGGTCGCCGATATTGTAGTCTTCGCCCTGGACGCGCTCGCGGTTGGGTAAAATGCCCTCGAATTTCCCGAGGTCGATCATCACGTCGTTGCGCTCGAAGCGACGGACAGTGCCCGACACGATGTCACCGGCGCGGTCCTTGAATTCTTCGTAGATCATTTCCTTTTCCGCCTGGCGCAACCGCTGCATCATCGTCTGCTTGGCGGTTTGCACGGCGATGCGGCCGAAATCCTTGGGGGTGACGTTGAACTCCAGCACGTCGCCGGGCTGTGCCGTGGGGCTTTTCTTGAGGGCGACGGCGAGTTGGACTTGGTTGAATTTGTCCGTCTGGCTGCCATCGGCTACCACCGTGAGAGCGGCGAAAATGCGGGTTTCGCCTTTGCGGGTGTTCACATCCGCACGCATGGTCTCGATCGCGTCGGCCCCTGGCACCATTTTGCGGTAGGCTGAGATGAAGGCAAATTCGAGCGCGGCAACGACCCGGTCGCGGTCGATGCCTTTTTCCTTTTCGTAGTATTCGATGAGAGCGACGATGTCGTTGGTCATGGCTGGCGAGTGGGTGCGGGCGGCATCTGGGGACACAAAAGAGTGGGTGCGAGACCCACCCCTTTCTTTCGTCAGAAGCTGTGCGGGGAGCTACATAGCGTAGGCAAACCCGCCGTGCAAGCCGAAACTCACAAGTAATTGAGGCGGTTCGGGGGGGCATCAAATTAGGGAGTCGCGACCTTATTGTCGTGTCTTCGCCGATTAAGGAGCCACGACCTTATTGTCGTGTTTTCGCCGATTAAGGAGCCACGACCTTATTGTCGTGTCTTCGCCGATTAAGGAGCCACGACCTTATTGTCGTGTCTTCGCCAATTAAGGAGCCACGACCTTATTGTCGTGTCTTCGCCGATTAAGGAGCCACGACCT
>JBAXCM010000079.1:0-12421 GCA_037141475.1 Verrucomicrobiota bacterium
ATTAATCCGAAATCCAACGCACCCGATTTCCCGCGATTAGTGCGGAGCGTTACAACCTTGGTTATGATTTCGCGTCAGCACTCGAGGTGGACACGGCCGTGGTCAAATTCGACTACCAGAAGAGCACGGACCGGGGTAACAGCAATGGCCCGGGAAAATTTAGCAATGCGTTCTCCCTCAACACCACCTATCAACAGGGCCGCTTCTATGCCTATACGGATGTCATCGCCGGTATTGGCCAAGGCACCCAGGGGGATGTTTACGGCGTCGAGTTGACACCGACGTATTTTCTAATCGAGCACAAACTGCAGTTGGTTTTCCGCTATCAGCATGCTCATGGCGACAACGGCGGGTTGCACCTGCAGAACCGGTATGAAGCACTCGCTCCAGGCATGATCGCCAGCAAGGGCGTGGGCAGCGACTACAACGCCGCCTACTGCGGCCTCAACTATTATATCCACGGTCACAATCTCAAGCTCATGGCCGGTACGGAATTGAACAGCATGACCGGAGGCAAAGCCAATTACAACGGATGGACCACGCTGTTAGGTATGCGCGCAGCTTTCTAAGCTCCGGTCAACGGTGAGATCTTAAAATGCTGATTCATCCAAAAGATGAACGATGAGATATCAGGTGTTCTGACCCTGCAAGACGAAACAGGTGGCAACCCGGGACGGGCTGCCACCTGAGGGGATTCCGGTGATCCGGGCGCCTATGGGGTGACCGACAAGCGGCAGAATTGCTTGGTTTCGCCGGTGGGCAGGGTGTAGACAACCGAGCCCGAGGTATTATTGAGATTCAAATCGCCAACGAGAACATTCACCCAATTCACGAGGTCAGTCGAGGTTTGGACGACGAACTGGGTGCCGTAGGCAGAACTCGGGATATTGCCGCCATTGGGCCATGTTACCTTGCCATTGACCACGCCCGGGTTGGTGGCCAGACCATTCATGCCCATGAAGAAAGCGACGCCGTTTTGCACGCCGTCGTGGTTGGAATCCTCGCTAGGAGTCTGGCCGCCCGCGTTGGTGGCCGCCCAGATTTCATACGGGGTGCCGGCCGCAGGAACGACAACGCTGCCAGTGCCGGTGACGAAGCTCGAGTTGGACGAGGTGTAGGTATCGGAGGGCATGACCGAGCCACCGACTGTCAGATTGGTGACAGTGAGCACGCCGCCGGGACCGGTATTCACGGAGGCACCGGTTGCCAGCGTCAGGCTGGCGAAGGTTTCCGTGTGGCCTGCCAGTGCCAGGGAGGAACCCGAGGCGAGGGTGACGGACGAGGCGTCGTTAATCTGATTGTTGGCGGCCCATGTGATAACGGCCCCGGTTCCCGTGATGGTGCCGCAGAGGGCGTTGCCGGAACTCTTGTTGAGGGTCACAACGGTTTTCACGCTGGTCGTGCCGGTATAAGTATTGCCGATGCTGCCGCCAATGGTCTGGCCGTTATTTTGGATGATCACTGCACCGGCACCGGAGATAGGCCCGGCATAGTTCGCGGTGTTGCCGCCGCCACTGTCGAGGATGAGGGTATTGCCATTGAGAATCAGGGGAGTCGTGAAGCCGCCGCTCCCCCAGTGAGTCTGGGTGAGTCCAACCAGTCTGCCGAAATTGCCGCTGGTGCCAACCACGACATTCGGTCTAACCCCTGCGCCTGTATTCGTGGGTTCCCAAGGAGTCAGGGTATTACTGATATCGACCACTGTCATGAAATTGACCGTCACGGTATAGGCCACAGGAGTGCCGACTTCCGGAGTGACGGTGTAGGTTTGCGGAGTGGTGCTGAAGTCGTAGGTCGTAGGGCCCCCAGACACCTTGTCGCAGGTGGCGCTGTTGGACAAAGTGAAGGTGGGCGTGAGGGCCGTCACATCGGTTCCGGCCGGAATGTTTAGGGAAATCGCAGTGCCGGCGATGGTGGCCGGGCCATAGGCAGGCAAACCGAAATTGAAGGCAGTAATCGCAGCGGCGGTTCCGGCTTTCGCGAAACTCACGTTGTCGAGCGTCGTGAAAAGCACATTGTTGCCGGTTAAGGCGGTTGTGTCATTCACCCACAGCACATACATCGTGGCGGCGTTGGCCCAGGTCGAGCTGAGCGGGACAACCGTCTGCAGGTGGCCGGTGGTGGCGGTGCAGAATGCGGGGATGGCGGTCCAACTGCCCGTCGAACCGGTGAGGCTGTAGTAGGCGCGCAGTCCAGCGACCGACTCGGTGCCAGCCGCTGGTCCGCCGAAGTCGTAGGAGATTTCCAAATTGTCGATGCCACCGCCCGTGGCATTCGACAGTGTGGCCATCAAAACGCAACCTTTGACGGTGTTGGTGGGCCGCATCTGCAAAGCCAACAGCGTGCTGTTGAAGCGAGCGATCGCGTTGGCGCTCGGCGGATTGGTGGCAGACGAGCCGAGTGTGGTGTTGATGCTGCTGGCGGCGAGCGTTTGCACTGCCGCATCCATGCTGGTGGCATCGGTGATATCGCCCACGGCACCCGTCCAAGTCATGGTGGACCAAGCGGTGTTGGCGGGAATCGATGGGAATGCCTGGACGCCGCTGCCGGTGGCACCGACGCTGATGGCTGCCTGAGTGGTGCAAAGACCTAGCGCGGCGACGACCGTGGTGGCTAGGGCGAGTTGTCTCAGAGCGAGTCCGAGCGGATGGTCAGAATGACTGTTTTTCATGGGAATGCGACTATTGATCATAATCATGATATTTGTATTTCTGGGGTTTCACGAGACTGGTTTGCAGGAACCAAACAGGTTGGGTTGTTGCTGATGGGTCCCTCAAGCCGAGCATTTGTTGTCAGAACGCCTGACGACTACTAAGCTAACTATGCAGGCAGGTGGCCGGAAGAAAAATAATGGCGGTACCAGATGTATAACCCATGGACATCTAATCGATCACGGCTGCGTTGGCGGCGACGTGCAACAGCGTGACTGCGGACGTGGGCGGGTATCAGCCGAACCCCTAGGGCCTGACAAATATTCTTGCGTGGCTCCTGAGCTTGACGGCAATTTCAGGGGTTTGAACTAGCTCGACCCTTGCACGCTTTTAAGCTCGAACCCTGAGTTCTTGGGATTTTGCGGCCTGGAAGCGCCGCAAGAAAGCCCGCAGGAAAGTCGGCAGGTTTACTACCTGATGACCTCGTTCGGCGAACTGACAGGTCCTGATTTGAACGCGGGCAATGCGTTCGACAAGCCGCTGAATGTGGCACCGGTTGAAAGGAAGTTGGAGAAGCCGGGCGATTCGTTCACCGACTTGGTCAAACCCCGATCATTCACGGTGCTCAGGCTGATGAACCCTTGATAGATATATTGAGGCAACACGCGTATCAATTAAACATCCGCTATTTCAATCATAATAACATTCATCATCGCATTCCATGCCATGCTTGCCCAATCGATCGACATGGGTGACTACCGCGATCCTGCCTCACAGGTTTGCGGGCGTGAATCGTTGCGCGCCAATCGACGGTGAAAGATCGTCTGGGGCAATACCGTAGCCTGATGAGCCGGATGCGTTAATCGCCCTCGTCCAGTTCAGTGGGGGCACCGTCCGGCCTTCGGGCCGGGCAGCCCTGTCCCGGATAGCAACTTGATATCCCCATGAAAACAACCATCTCACGTCGTAATTTCCTCAAGACCGGTGCTGCCGCGTCGTTCCAGATTTGTTCCGCTCGTGCGGCCTTGACCTACACCGCAAATGAAAAGATCCACTTTGGGTTGATCGGCATCGGGGGCATGGGCGCCAAGGGTGTCAACTGCGCCTCGGGGGAACAGATTGTGGCGGTGGCCGAAGTGGACCTGAACCATGCGGCCCAGTCGGTGGGGAAGATTAAGGGCGGGTTCAAGGATGCCAAGTTTTACACCGACTACCGGAGGCTCTTTGACGAGCAGAAGCACCTTGACGCCGTGTGGGTGGCGACCCCCGACCACCATCATTTTCCGGCAACGGTCCGCGCCCTGGAAGCCGGGTGCAACGTGTATTGTGAGAAGCCGCTGTGCCATGACGTGTACGAGGTGCGCAAGCTCCGTGAGCTGGCCAAGGCGAAGAATGTGGTGACCCAGATGGGCAATCAGGGACATTCCGGCGAAAATGTCCGGCTACTTTGCGAATGGATCTGGCAGGGTGCGCTGGGCGATGTCACTGAGGTGCATGTGCGGCCGCCTTACAATGAGATGGATTTCGGTTCCCGCAATGCAGGCCAGCCAGCCCAGCCGCCGTCAAGCCTCAACTGGGATCTCTGGCAGGGCATTGTCAAGGAGCGCGAGTTCCGCACCGGCATCCACCCGGCGAGTTGGCGCGGATGGCTTGACTACGGCACCGGGTTGCTGGGTGACTGGTTCTGCCACAACGGGGATGGAGCAATCTGGGGCTTGAAGCTGACCGAGGCGGATACCTGCGAGGTGGAATGCGAAGGCGAGGAGACCAGTGAGACCAACTGGGCTCATGAATGTCGCGTGTCGTGGTCATTCCCCAAGCGCGGCGAGATGGTTCCCTGCGTGATGCGCTGGAGCTCTGGTATCTACAATGATTACGTGGCCAAGCCGATGCCCAAGACGATTGATCCCGAGCGCGTCGCGGCGACCGCGCAGCATCCCAGTGCCTACTACGGCACCAAGGGCACGGCGGTCTCGGGTTGGTGGATGGAGGGCACGCGGCTTTTCCCTGATACGTTCATGAAGGAGATTGGCAAGCCGAAGGTGATGATACCGCGCGTGAAGGAGGGGCATGAAAACAGCTTCCTCAACGCGATCCGCACGGGTGGTAAGGCGTCGTCAGATTTTGATTACTCGGCGCGGCTCACGGAAATCATGCTCATCGGCAATATCGCCACGCGAGTGCGCGGGAAGCTGTCGTACGATTTCCGCACGGGCAGATTTACCAACAGCGACAAGGCCAACGGGATGCTCAAGCGCGAACCACGCAAGGGCTGGGAATTCGGGTACGCGTAACGAAGAGAAGGCCCGATAATCCGTGCCGATGGGATCCCGCAAGTCCTGTGGCGTCTGGACCATGGCGCGTTAGACGGCATTGCCGCCAAGCAGGTGGTGCCCATGATCGGCATCAATCATGTGCTTGGCGGCAAGGAACCGCCCGATGCGGTGGTCGATGGGATTTGCGCCTGCCTACAGCGGATCCGGGCCAAGACCCCAGAGGCGAGGACTACTTGCCTGCCACGCCGCTGTACAGAATTTCACCGTCCGTTTGAGCGCTTGCTTCGTCATGCTTTCCCAAGCGCCGCCTCGACGTGGTCCGATGATCCATCACCGGCACCGGACTTCGGGTGCCATTCTGCCAAAAAGCCGATGATTTTCTGCCAAAAACCCCATAGCCAGACTGGAAAGATTTGTGCTTGTATGGACGCCGCCGCAAGGCATTTACCCCAAACACCGTTTCCCTAGGAACCACCAACCACCGAAATTATGAATCGAATACCGCATAACCGAATCGGTCATTTGCTCGACCTCCCGCTTTATGCAGCCGCCGCACTCACGGTGTTTGGCGCGGCGTCCTCCCGCGGTGCCGACCTCGGCGTTCCCGGCGCGACCCAGGTGGAATACACCTTTGGCGAGAATGGAATATATGGGGATGCCAACTTCCACGCCGACGCCTCCGGCAATGGGCGGACCATGTTCGGTGGCTACAGCGTCGATTCATGGCTTGGCGGCCCGCTCGTAAACGGCAGCACTCATAGCTTGATGATTGTCAACGGCGAAGGTGCCTGGGTGATGAACAATTCTGCGGGCATGGCCACGGATTTTCAGGTCAGCATTTTTCTGAGCGCTTCCCCCAATTGGCCTTCCACGGGTTCCAACAACGGCCCCGAAACCGCTATTTTGCACATCGGAGACCTCTGGCTGCAAGCGGATGGAAACACGGGCGACGGCAGCATGACGTATTACGCCTCACTTGCCGGCACTCGAATCGGAACTTACACCGCCCCTCAGTGGCAGGCCACAGGCTTGATGGTGCAGAAGCTCAAAAACGTGTTCTCCTACTGGGTCAGTACCGATTACGGCACGTCCTGGAGTCAATTCGGATCGGATATCACCGCGCCAAGCGCCACGATCAATTTCGGCGGCACCCATCTGTTCGTCCAACCCGGCGGTGGGAACAACTATACTGGCTATGCTGATGATTTCAAGGTGGTCGCTGTGCCCGTGCCGGCGGCACCGACAGGGCTGGGTGCCGCGGTTGGCAACAACACGGTTGTCCTGAGCTGGACTGCCACCACCGGGGCAACCAGCTATGACGTGAAACGTTCCACGACGCAAGGCACCGGATATGAGACGATCGGGACAGCATCGTCCCCGACCTACGTGGACAACACGGCGACCAATGGGGTAACCTATTATTATGTTGTGTCGGGCACCAACACTGTGGGCGAGGGTGCCAACTCCGAGGAGGTGAGCGCGACGCCCGCGCCGGTGGTGCTCAATCAGACGATCACCTTCGCCTTGGGATTGACGGTGGCCAAGACCACGGTCGATGCCGCGTTCGCCGATCCTGCGACGGCCACCTCGGCATTGGCGGTGACGTATTCCAGCGATAACACCAGCGTGGCAACAGTGGCCGCCGATGGTACGGTCACCATCACAGGTCTGGGCACAGCGAATATTCTGGCCGACCAGGCGGGCAATGCCAGCTTCAATCCCGCGCCCCAAGTATCGCAAACGCTGAACGTTGTGCCGCGAATCCAGAACATGCATAATTACACCTTCAACGACAATGCGACGCCTGCGGGATTCACCGTCGTTGGCAGTCCCACCTATAGCGGCGGCCAACTCGTCCTGGATGGCAGCAGTTTCCTCACCATCGCAACCCCGGTGACCGCCACCGACAACTTCGTGATCGAGGTCATCTCCACGCCCACGGCCAACGACAATATCACCTTTTCCGTTGCCCTCAACGACGGGGCCAACAACGGCTGGGGACTGTTGCAGTCCTCGGGCACCTATCAGGCTTGGGCTGAGGGCGCGTCTGCCTTTTGCAACGCCGGTCCTGCAACGCTTGGCACACCCGTGCGGTTGGCGCTGGTCCGGGCCGGCGGGGTGGCAACGGTCTATGAGAATGGGGTGGCGGTTGGAAGCACCTACTCCGGTTCCCGTGCGACACCCACGATGCTCACCATTGGCGCGAATCAGGCCGCCACAGGTCCACCCTATTATCAATTCTTCTTCAAAGGCAGCATCGACGAGGTGCGCGTGTTCACCTTCTTCCCCGGCCATTTCAACCCGGCCACTGATTTGTTGAGTGGCCCGACGCCGGGCGGCGGCCATGGCTATGACAACTGGGCGGCCAACCACGTCGGCGGCGGCGCACCAAGCGATGATTACAACCACGACGGCGTTTCCAACGGAGTTGCCTACTTCATGGGCGCAACCGGCATGGCCACCCATCCGGGCGTGGTGGGTGGCATGGTCACCTGGCCTTATGCGAATGCCGTAACCTCCTTCCAGGTGCAAGTGTCCGACGATCTGCTTATCTGGGAAAATGCCACCACGGGCGTTGACGTGGCTCTGCCCCCGAACGGCCATGTGACCTACACCCTGCCAACCGGCCCCGGCATAACGAAGAAATTCTGCCGCCTGATGGTTGTGCCGTAAGATCGTCCCTTTCCGGATGCCCGCCTCAGTGTCCCCCGAGGAGGGGATCTTAACAACAGAAATTCAAGGCACTCGCATTCGTTTCCACTGCTAACGGACTAGCTGCCGACCTCATCGACAAACACGCCGGAGACCGCCGCGTTGATGCCGGCGGTTTTCACGAATTGGATTGTCGCCGGGCCGGTGAGATCCGAGGTGAGATAGGTGCCCTTTCCCAAGCGCCATCCCGGTGCGTGCCGATGATCCATCACCGGCACCGGACTTCGAGTGCCATTCTGCCAAAAAACCGATGATTTTCTGCCAAAAACCCCATAGCCAGACTGGAAAGATTCGTGCTTGTATGAACGCCAGTGCAAACCACGCCTTCCCCGGTTCGTATCCCAGGCGTCCCGCCGTGGGGTACTTCCGTCAAGCATCCGATCTAACGCAAATCAAATCCGCCGTCGAACCGCCGCAACCGAGCGATCCTTTCTGGCTCCAAGTTTCAACCAGTCACCCGCAATTCACAATATCAACGCCATGAAAAAATTGAAGATCATCAAGCCCATAAGGCCTCATCTCGGCCATCGCGCCCTGCCACTGGCAACCCTGGCCCTCATGGCCCTCGGCTCCAGCGCAGCAGCCGCGCCTCTCTATCAGCAATCCTTCGATACTCCCAGTACCTCTGCCGAGTTCTCAGCGAACTATCCGGGGTTCAGCCATTCCGGGCCTGCGGTGCATGTGGACGCCGCGGGCTACGCCAGCACCGATTCGTCAGGCTCCGGTGGTCTCTGGCGGACCATGCCGGAGTCCATGCCGGTGTACGATTGGACCTTGCCGCTGACGATTTCTGCGGAGATCGGGGCGAATGGTACCAACGGCGGGCAGAGCATCGGGGTGTTCTTCGGCAATGCCTCCGGCTTGGCCACTGCTGGCATCACGTTCCGGCCATTCATTCCAAGTGTTCCTAACGGGGCGAATGTCGAATCCGCCAACGGAAACAACAGGGGGCAATTCGGGATCGGCAACAACAGTGCAATCGACCCCGGTGTGGCGGGCGGAGGTGTATTGACCAAAATCTCTCTCACCATTCGGGAGAATGCCGGGAACCCCTTGTTGTTCGATTGGCTGGCAAAGGTCAATGATGTGGAAGTATGGACCGGCGGCACCAGTGGCTGGCATCTGGGTATAAACAAAAGCAAGCTAAATGCTAGTGGCGGCCTGAGCACCTTCGGTCTCGGTTATGACGGCATGACGCCGCGCATTGACAACCTGACCCTGGAACTGACCGGCACTGTCACCACCATGGACACCACCACCACCGTGGTCAGCTCGAATAACCCGTCCACCATTGGCGATGCGGTCACCTTCATCGCCACCATCGCCCCGACCAGCGGCGTACTGGTGCCCGTCGGCACGGTCCAGTTCAAGGTGGATGGCACGAACTTGAATTCCCCGGTCCCCGTCAGCCTTGCTGGCATTGCGACCACCGGCACCACGGCGATCCCCAGCGACGGCTCGCCGCACGAGGTCACGGCGGTCTTCAGCCCCGAAACCGGCAGCTTCGCCACCAGCACCGGTACCCTGAGCGGCGGCCAGACGGTCTTCGCCCGCAGCGCACCACCCGCGCCACCTCTCTATCAGGAATCATTCAGCACCTCCTGCACCTCTGCCTACTTTTCCAACACCTATCCCGGGTTCAGCCAGTCCGGGCCTGCGTTGAATGTGAATGCCGATGGCTATGCCAGCACCAATTCGCAAGGCTCCGGTGGTCTCTGGCGGACCATGCCGGTATATGACTGGTCCGGGCCGCTGACGATTTTCGCGCAGATCGGGGCGGCCGATGGCAACAGCGGGAATGGCATCGGGGTGTTCTTCGGCAATGCCTCCGGCTTGGCCGCTGCGGGCATCACGTTCCGGCCATTCATTCCAAGTGATACGAACGGGGCGTATGTCGGAACCTCCGACGGAAACAATCGGGGTTCATTCGGGCTCGGGGGCAACACTGCAATCGCCCCCGGTACGGTGGGCGGAGGTGCCTTGACCAAAATCTCTTTCACAATTCGCGAGAATGCCGCGAACCCCTTGTTGTTCGACTGGCTGGCAAGGGTCAATGACACGGAAGTATGGACTGCCGTTGACGCCAGCGGCACCAGCACCAGTGGCTGGCATGTGGGAATACCCAAGAGCCGTCTGAATGCCAATGGCGGCCTGACTACCTTCGGCCTAGGTTATGACGGCATGACGCCGCGCATCGACAACCTGACTCTGGAGGGGCCCGTTACCGGCCCGCCCGCCGGCAGCTACGATGCCTGGGCCAGCTCAGGCAGTTATGGCCTCATCGGCGGGGCTGCCGACCGTAGTGCCGACCCGGATGGCGATGGTTTCACCAACATCCAAGAGTTCCTATTCGGCACATCGCCGGTTGTCGCCAACGCCACCTTGGTGACGAGCGAAACCGTCGGTGGAGATCTCGTCCTGCACTGGCTGCAACGTGCAAGCGGCTGCAGCTATCTGCTCCAGGAAAGCATCACCATGGGCGCAGGCGATTGGAGCACCAGCGCAATCATGCCGGCCCTCGACAATCAAAGCGGCGTGCCCACTGGCTATGATCGCTATAAGGCGACCATCCCCATCGGCGTCGTGCGGAAGTTCTTCCGCGTGGAGGGTACGGAGAACTGATCGCCCCGCAATAGGTTCCATAAGCTCAGGCCCGCCTCAAGGTCCCCCAAGGTGGGTGAATCTAACGCAAAACTCCCACCACCACATGAATATGAATCGCCTCTCAACTACAATTTTCTGCCTGCTCCTGCCATGGGGTGCCGCCACAGCGGAGCCTCCGAAGCAGGCGGATGCCATCGCGCCGCGCATCGTCAATATTTATAACTTTATCCGCAATTCCGACTCCCGTGTGCAAAACTCGGAAGAGATGTTGTACGATGCGACGCGCCAGCAGATCGAACTGATCAAGCCCACCCACCTGCCTGCAACCTGGGCGCTGCAATATGATGCGCTGATCAACCCCAGGTATCAAAAGCTCCTCAAAGAGCAACTCGGGCCACAGGACGAGATCGGGGCTTGGTGGGAGCTGCCGCGCCAATTGGTGCAGAAGGCCGGACTGAAATGGCGCGGCCATGACCACGACTGGGATTGGGCGGCAAATATCGGGTTTTCGCCTGGCTATGCACCCGACGAGCGGCGCAAGCTGGTGGACGTCTATATGGCGGACTTCAAGGCGATTTACGGCTACTATCCGAAATCGGTCGGTTCATGGTTCATCGATGAGGTCACCCTCGAGCACATGGTCAGGAGGTATGGCATTGTCGCATCCTGCAATTGCAAGGACCAGGTTGGCACCGATGGCTACACGTTGTGGGGCGGCTATTGGAACCAAGCCTACTATCCGAGCCGTCTCAATGCGTACATGCCCGCCCAGACCAAGGACGGGCAAATTGAGGTGCCAGTGTTCCGGATGCTGGGCAGCGATCCGATCTATCAATACGGCCGGGTTAGCGGCATGTTCACCCTTGAGCCGGTCTATTCCGATGCCGGCGGCTCGGCTGCGTGGGTCGGCTGGTTCATGAAAAATCTCATCCAACAACCGTGCCTAGCCTTCGCTTATACTCAGGCCGGCCAGGAAAATTCGTTCGGCTGGAACGGCATGAAAGCGGGTTTGACGATGCAGGTGGCGCTATTGGAAAAGCAGGAGAAAGCCGGGGAGATCCAAGTTATTACCCTGGCGCAGGCCGGTAAGTGGTTCAAGAGCCGCTACCCGCTGACGCCACCCACCTCGATGGTTTGCTTGGATGATTGGAGGAACCAGAACCGCAAGACCGTTTGGTATAACAGCCGGTATTATCGCATGAACGTGTTGTGGGAGAACGGCGGGTTTTTCATCCGCGATATCCACCGCTTCGATGAAACAGTCGTTTCGGTGACTCACGATTCGGCCCTCACCGCCTCCTCGCTCGCCTATGGAACCCTGCCCGTGATGGACGGCTCGCTGTGGTCCGGCAAGGAACCGGCCGGCATCCGACCGCTCCTGATAGCATCCGGTGGCAGCACTGCGCCGATGACCGCCGAGGGCCCGCCGCAGGTCAAGGAACTCAATAACACGGATTTGGCCATCAGTCAGCCGCTGACGGGTGGTGGCTCTTTTGTCATGGTTTGCCGCGAGGCGAATGTCACCTGCTCGGGGGTCGATGGCCAGGGCAAGCCCTTGCACTGGGCGTGGGACATGCTCGGCGGCGACCCACTGAAAGCCGCCGTGCACAAGGTGGCTACCAGCGCAGTAATCTATCAGTCAGGTGGAGCGGACTATGAACTCAGGCTGTCGCCCAATAGCGGAACCTTCCAACAACTGCCCACCGGCGCCATCCGGATCTTGCCCAACAGTTCGGGACAACTCGTACTATCGCTGGGCGGCTTTTGACCCCGGTGTTGCCGTCACATAGCGCAACGCTCCGTCGATTCAGCGCCTGTCATCCCGCCTCACCTGGGGTGCCACAGGTTCCGGCGCGACCCAGATCGACGACACGCATTTCGCGGGTGTAGGCACCCTCACGGTCACCACCGACCCGACGGGCGGCAGTGGTTACGCCTCCTGGGCGCACCACCACGCCGGCGACGGCGCACCAAACGATGATTACAACCACAACGGCGTTGCCTATCGCCGATGTGCCGCCAGCACCCGGTCAAACGCCTGGTGGTGCCCGGCTATGACTTCCGGATCGACGGCCACCGTGCCGACGATGGCGAAATGAGCGAAAGGATCCATCACCGTCATCGTTTGTCGAATGCCATCCTGCCAAAAAACGGATGATTTTCTGCCAAAAACCCCAT
>JBAXCM010000080.1:0-12414 GCA_037141475.1 Verrucomicrobiota bacterium
CCTTTGGTCGTGAAAATGGCGGAAATCAACCCGGGTCGGACCCTGTTTTTTGCCATCGACGGCAATCACGAGGTCATCCGCCAACACTGCGCTCTCGGGGGTCGCTCGATTTTTGTGCGCGATGGCTGGGTGATTCGTGCCGAAGGGACCAGCGAGTCGCCATTCATTGCTTTGCCGGATGTGCCCCTCACGCATGGCGGGCTCATCAACTTCCAGATTGAAAACACCCTTGCCGCGCTGGCGGCCGCTTGGGCCTTGGGCATAGACGATACGCTCATCCTGCGCGGTGCCCGCAGCTTCAGTTCCAGCCTGGATCTGTGTGCTGGTCGCTTCAACATGCTCGATTTCTCCGGCATCAGTGTCATTATCGACTATGGCCATAATGTCGATGCCTTGCGCGCCCTGCTTGATGCTCTGATTCATTTTCCTAACGAAAGACGGATTGTCGTCTATAGCTCTGCCGGCGACCGACGGGATGCGGATATCATCGAGCAAGGGCGCATGCTCGCCCCGCACTTTGATGAGGTTTGGCTCTACGAAGGTGATTACGCCCGTGGCCGCCAGCCCGGTGAAATCATGACTCTCATCACCGAAGGCTTGAATGGCGCGTTGCGAGCCCGCCGAATCGAATGCATTCAAGGACACCTTAAAGCGGTGGACTTGGCTCTGGCCTCTGCCAAACCAGGCGATTTGGTGATGATCCAAGCCGACACCGCCTACGAAACCGTGGATCATCTGCGGCGCAGACTGGCAGCCGGGGCCTCGCTCTGAAAGACCTTGGCTTGAGCTCACCCTGAGCTCTGGCCCATCCAAAAATTAGCAATTGCAGATTATGGTCTTGAGTTCCATTTTCATCATCGCGATTTTTCGGCGCTTTTGCTGGGGTCTTCTCGCAATGGGGGTCTTCGTCGCGGGCTCTGCCTCTCTGCATGCCGGTGACGCCGTGCCCGGGTCCGAGATGCAGAAGGCCTTCGGCGAGTTCGCTTCCCTCCTAAATCAATCGTTCACCCGGATGGCCAGAAGTGGCCTCGCAGATTTTTCCCAACTCGATAACAAACTGCCCGAGGCCAAGAAGTGCTGCGACGCCTTGATCGCCGCCGCCAAAGGCCGCGAGGATATCGCTGCCGCCGCCACCTTGACGCTCGAGGCATTCAACTATTTGGCGGCAAACGGCTCGCTCCCAAAGGCGGAGCGGAAGCCGCCGGAGAACAAAATCCTCGCTGGCATTCTCCCACAGAACAAGGCCGGGCTGACCGAAGGGCAGATGATCAAGTGCTACCTGATCGCGTTGGTGCGCCTGACAAAGTATTTCGGCAAACCTTCGCACACCGAACAAGAAGTGATGGCACTCGAGGATCTTGATTTCGCGACTTCGCTGCTTCCCTCGCATCCACCCGCCGCCGCAGATGCTGCCAGAGCGGAACAATTCGATGAGTCGACTGTCAGGATGGCCGCCGACGGCAGCGTCACCTTGAACGACAAGCCACTTCCCCAAAAGGATTTGGTGGCTGCGTTTGAAAAGTTAAAGGCCGATGCCAGGGCACAAGGTCAGGAAGTGTTCCTGTGCTTCTACGCCGCAGAAGCTGCAAAATATGAGACGCTCACCTTGGTCCTTGACGCTGCCGCCAAGGCCGGCGTGAAAAACATCACCTTTGCAGTGGACGAGCCAGAACCCAATCCTTGATCTCACTGCCCTAGAGTCGTTGAACCCAGATGCCTTGTAAAGGAGTCAAGTTTTCCAGAACCGGATTGATTGCCGATGATTGATTTAGATTGTTGAGTTTGGTTCGTGCTGACTCTCGTGTCCAAGCTCAATAAAAAACATTTGTAAATATTATGAAAAAACTCCGCCTCACTTTTTGCTACGGACTCCTTGGGTGTGCCATCGCATCGGCAGGGGATTTTGCCACAGAGATGTTGGATGCCACATGCAAGCTCTTTCATGCGGATTCCACCGGCACGAGTGTTCTGGTGCATCGTGAGGCACCCGACGAGAGTCTTTATGTGGTGACTGCGGCTCATGTGTTAGAACGAACTAAGGGCGACACCGCCATCGTCGTTTTACGTGAACTCCGCGCCGACGGCTCCTATCAGCGCCGCGATCACACCATCGCGATCCGCCGCGATGGAAAACCCCTCTGGGTGCGCCACGCCGCAGAGGATGTCGCCGTATTGAGGTTGGCCGGGGCTCCTCCCGTACCCGTCAGTGCTTTGCCATTGGCAGCTATCGCCGATGAGGCCAGCCTGACCGCTGCGGGCCTGCACATCTGTAGCTCGGTCTTCGTGTTTACGTTTCCCGAGCGTTTTGAGGCCAACGATGCTGGTTTCGCGGTGGCCCGCCAAGGCATCATCGCGAGTCACCCGTTCCATCCCATCCAAGCCTATCACACGTTTCTAGCGGATTTCACCACCTTCGCCGGCGATAGTGGCGGTCCGGTCTTTGTTGCCGGTTCCAACGGTCATCCATTGCTCATTGGCATCGTGCTTGCGCAGTTCCGGCACGATGAGCGGGTGACCATGGAATACGAGGACCGCACCATTCATCACCCCCTCGGATTGGGCACCGTGCTTCATGCTCAGTTTATCCGCGAGACCCTCGAGCTAGCGGCCAAACAACCTGCGGCCGACGCTCCATAACCCTAGACATTATGGCTTGACCACCACCAGATCCGACGCGGCATGATTGTTACGGCCGCCGTTCTGGGTGCGGAACCCATACACCAGATAGGCGGTGGTGCCCGGTGGTAGCGGCGTCCGGGCAACCAACTCGTCTTTGGCAAGGTTGCATTGAATGAAATTCCATTTGCGATCCTTCCAGAGGCCACCGGAGGTGGTGAAATATACCCAAGCTTCCGTGAATTCACCCTTGAATTTGGCATGCACAATCCCGTTGCCTGGCTGGGTTTCGGGTCGCGCCACACGTGGCAAGGCCGGGCCGCCCTTAACGATGTTGTCGGCGAAGGTATAAATTTCCGGGGCATCTTCCCAGCCGTTGCCATGGCCGTGGGCCAGAAACGGCCGCAAGCAGAGTGAGCTCGGACCTGTGGCGGTCTTGGCGGACTTCGCGAAGATGTTGACTTGAAAAACCGGGTCGGCGACACCGCTTACCCACAGCATGGGCATTTTGGCGGCCGCCAAATGCGCCGAAGGATCCCACTTGCTGCGGTAGTCATTGAATTGAGCCGCTGTCATGTTCTTGGGTGGGAACCATGTGGCGAGGCCGGGATTGTCGCTCTCGTGGATGAATCCGCAGCCATAGACGGGAACGACAAATGCAAAGCGCGAGTCCACTCCCGCCACCGTGCTCACCACCGTTCCGCCCCATGAAATCCCGGTTAAACCGATCTTCTTGGGGTTGATTTCCGGGTACGAGCGCAGCAGGGAATCCGCCCTGACCACATCCGCCACCGCATGATAAAACCATTGCTCCTTGTCTGGCCGGTCGCGGTCCCCAAACCACTCGATCCGCGCTGGCCCAGCGTTCGGGTGCGTCGCCCCAACCGGATGATTGCCCTCAATCCCCTGATCCTTCCCGCCCGGCAAATGCCCCTCCAAATCCATCGCGATTGCCGCGTAGCCGTGGCTATTCCATGTCCTCACCCAGTTGGGGTATGCAGTGCCGCCGCCACCATGCGCACAAACGACCGCCGGCCAGCCACCCGCCGGAGGCGTCCCTTGCGGTGCCGCGTAGTAGGCAAATACCCAGGTCGGCTTACCCTTGTAATCCGCCCCTTCGTAAAACAAGGAGCGCAGTCCGTTGGCCGGACGCTCGGTGGCGGGGAAAACCTTCGGCGCTTTTGCGAGGGAGGCCCCGTCCCAGACCGCCTGCGCTGCCTCACTAGACCCTGCCGTGAGACAGAGGCAAGTGGCGAGTAACGCTACGAACACCTTGCTGGAAAGGCGGTTGCGGATAGGTCCATTGGCGCTTGAGGTGAATTGGTGGCGGATCATCGGGCGTTTGAAAGTGGATTGAACAACCCATTACCTTTCCTGAGCCTCCAACCTTTCATTGCCGACTGCGTGTGAAAATTTTTAGAAATGAAAGAATCCCCTGCATTTGGGGGTAAATCGAGCGGGTTGCGCCGCGCGGAGTTGTGCGGAAGCGGCCCCATCCTCAACCATCCATCATGCCATGAATACCCTGCTTAGCCGCCGTTCGTTCTTAGGGACCTCTACCATGTTAGGAGCCGGACTTGCCGCTGGTTCCTTGTTCGCAGTGAATCTCAGCCCAACCACCAAAAAGGTCAAAGTCGGTTTGATCGGCTGCGGCGGCCGCGGTTCAGGGGCCCTCAGTGATTTCTTGGAAGCCTGCAAAATCCTCGGCATCGAGGGCGAACTCGTCGCCACTGCCGACGCCTTCAAAGCCAATGCCGAAGGCGTTGGTAAGGGTCACGGACTGGCCGCCGACCGCTGCTACGGTGGTTACGACGCCTATCAAAAAGTGGTGGCCTCCGACTGTGATTTTGTGCTTATGGCCACTCCGCCGGCGTTCCGCCCGGTGCATGTGGCGGCAGCGATTGAGGCCGGCAAACATTGTTTCATCGAAAAACCCGTGGCGGTGGACCCACCAGGGGCGCGCTCAATCATTGCCACCGGCAAAAAAGCCGCAGAAAAGGGCTTGGCCATCGTCGCTGGTACTCAGCGTCGGCACACCGCCGAATATCTACGCAACAAGGCAATGATCGACGCCGGTGCGATTGGCCAAATCAAAGGCGGAGTCGTCCAATGGAATGGCACCGTGCCGTGGATCGCAACCCGCCGCAACGGCGAATCCGACACCTCCTACATCACCCGCAACTGGCTGAATTTCGTCGAACTTTCCGGCGATCACATCGTTGAGCAACACGTCCATAACCTCGACATCGCAGTTTGGTTCCTCGGCCGCCTGCCGGTATCGGCAGAAGGTTTCGGCGGCCGCGCCCGCCGCGAAACCGGTAACATGTTCGACTTCTTCAGCATCGACCTCGACTTCGGCGATGGCGTTCACATTCACAGCCAGTGCCGCCAAATCTCCGGCACCCACGGAAACGTCGGCGAAATGTTCACCGGCTCCGAAGGCATCTGTTATGGCGGTGGCAAAATCACCGGCAAAAAAGTGGACGTCCCCCCGATCACCTCGGATTCCGGTAATGCCTATGTGCAGGAGCATGTGGACCTCATCCGCAGCGTCTTGGCTGGCAAACCCCTCAACGAGGCCAAAAATGTCGCCGAATCCACCTTGGTGGCCATCATGGGCCGCATCGCTGCCTACACCGGCAACTCCGTGCGGATGGCCGATCTGCTCCAAAATGACAAGGCACCCCTTTACAACTTCGCCTGCACCCCGTCCGCACTCGATTTCGAAAAGGGCCCGGTCAAGATGCCGGCCGAAGTGGCACCCATTCCCGGCGACGCTGGTAAAATCGGCGTCCGCGGCTGAAAATCCTCCGCTCATCTGTGATGCAGGAACGTAGAAGGCATGCCTCGTGAGGCGCTATCACCTTCTCCGGCCGGGAGTGCTCCCGGCCCTGCTGGCATTCATCCTGTGGGGCGTCCTCCCGTTGTACTGGAAGCAACTGGCGTTTCTGCCCCCCGCTACGATCGTCGCCCAGCGCATGCTGTGGTCCTTGCTCCTGTTGCTGCCGCTCCTGTGGTGGCGCGGCGAGGTCCGCAGCTTGCTCGGCGCGCTGCGCACACCGCGTGCTCTAGCTTGGCAAATCCTCTCCGGCCTGCTTCTCTCGTCAAATTGGCTTCTCTACGTCTGGGCTACCCTTCACGGGAGGATCCTCGAAGGTTCGCTCGGTTACTACCTCAATCCGTTCTTCAACATGCTCTTCGGCGCTCTGTGGTTCGGCGAACGCCACAGCCGCCTGCAACTCACTGCCATCGCCTTGGCCTTGGCTGGCGTTGCCTTGCAAGTCCCTGCCGTCGGGCGCTTCCCGTGGGTCGCCATCACCCTAGCACTGAGCTTCGCCCTTTACGGTGTCGCTAGAAAACGCGCGCCCCTCGGCGCATTGGCGGGACTAACGGCAGAGACAGCGCTACTGGCACCGCTGGCTCTCGTCTGGCTGTTAGCCACGTCCCCGACGCCGGCGGCGGCTTTCGGTAGTGGTGGCATGCAAGTGTTGCTCGTCATGGGCACCGGACTGGTCACTGCCGTGCCGCTGCTGTGTTTTGGCCATGCCACCCGCAGTCTGCGGTTATCGACCATCGGAATCCTGCAATTCATCGGGCCAAGCCTGCAGTTCCTCATCGGCTGGCGGTTCTATCATGAGGAAATGACCCGTGCCAGGCTGCTTTCCTTCGCCATCATTTGGTTCGCCATCGCCATTTACGCTGTCACCGCTCTGCGGGCCCGGCACCCTTCTAACGTGTGAAATTGCCGATTCCTGAATGAGCCATGTTAGGTCAAATTACTCGTTTTTTGTCTTCAAGACTTGCGTCGTGGGTCTGATGTGGAGCCTCGCTAGTCATGTCCCGGATCACCTTGTGGCCGAGCACCAGCAGCGGCACCATGCAGAGCAAACCACGCCATCCAAGGGCGATGAGGTTGCCGTGGTCCGGTACCGGACACCAGACGGCAAGAGCCGCCAAGCTCAACGAGAAGACTGTCAAGGGCAACCAGGTACCCTTCATGTGATACATGAGATAACTCTTGAAGGACAAATCGAGTTTCTTGAGCGTCAGTGGCAGCACCCACAACCAGCCGACCAGAATCGTCGGAATCATTGTCCCGATGGCTACCCCGAGGACGCCAAATTGATAGACCAGGATAACACTTAGAATCACGTTGGTCGCAGCTTCCGAGAGCGACATCACGAGGATGCGCTTTTCCTCTCCGCTCATAATCAGCACTCCTTTCGAACTGCCGCTGGAAATCGTGGAACTATACGCCGCCAATAACAGCGCTTGCCCGATCCACCAGACATCCCCTGACGGGTTAGCCATTCCTGTGACCAAACTAATCAACGGCCTTAGATACACGACACAGAGCAGGTAAGCCGGCGTCACCAACAAGAACGTGAGCCGCGAAGTCCGCTGCAGCAACAACTGCAGGCCGTACTTATCCCCTTGCGCATGCATCGCAGCTGCAGCGGGGGAAATCATTTGAAGCAATTGGCAGCTGAATGTCCCGAGCATATCGGCCAGCTTGTAGCCTGCTTGATAGATTGTCACCAACGCCACTCCGAGGGTCAGTGAAATGACGAGTTGATCGCTTTTTGACATCAGCATGTTGCTGAATGTGATCAAATACGCAACGAGGGAAAACGCGACCTGCGCCTTTACCGAGCGCCACTCAAACAACCTGGGTGAGAATGAAATCCCGGGCAGGTGGCGCAGCACAAGGATGGCTGCGGCAATGTTGGGAAGGGCGGTGGTGGCGATGCTCACGCCCATGAGCGCAGCGAAAGTCCAGTGGGCCTTTAGCCCCCAAAATAGAAAACCAAAGTTTAGAATGGTCGAGAATATGCCGACCCAGTTGGCGATATCAGTGCGTTGCAAGCCGCGCAGAATCTCTGGAAACAAGCCCAGCGGAAAGAGCACCGCCAACCCAATGAAAAACACCACATAGGCTTGCCCGAACTTTTCATAATCAACGGGCAGCACCCCCATGTGGGACATGAACGGAAGGCGGATCGACAAGAACAGCACTAAAATCAAAACGCCCATCCCGATGTACGTCCATAGAACAGTCGCGAACAGCCTGCTTAAACCGGAGATATCACCGATGGCGGTCTTTTGTGCCGTGGCCCTTTGGGTGGTGAAACCAAAGCCGAAATCCAGCAGAATTCCATAGCCAAACAAGGACCACAACAAGGTCCAAAAACCGAACTCAGCATGCGAAAATTGCTGGAACATGGTGCGGAACAACACCAGTCCCAGCAGCATGCGCACGACCATGCCCACATAGCCACTTGCCATGGTGTGCCAGAACCTGCGTTGCCATTCAGCCATACTGGGTGGTTTTCTAGACTGGTGCGTCCTTTGTCAAGGATTGTTGGTAAATTCTGGCTACGTCAGCGGCGTGAGCGGACCACGTGAAGCGCGCGGCCCATGCCTGCCCCTCATCCTCCAACCTTCGCCGCTCGGCGGGTTCCATCGTCGCCAAGCGAGCCATGGCGGCGGTTATCGCCTGTTCGTCGCGCCCGTCAAATAACGTACCGGCCGGCCCGGCAACCTCGGGCAGGCTGGTGGCGTCGGCACAGGCGATGCGGGTGCCGCAGGCTTGAGCCTCGAGCAGCGGCAAGCCGAATCCTTCCATCAGTGAGGGAAACACCAGAGCCTCCGCCGCAGCGTACCACAGTGGCAACTCGGCGTTATCGACGAAACCTTCGAGGCGGATGCGCTCGCGGCAGGGGCTCTCGGCGACGGCCCGCTGAATGATTGGCGCGCCGTGCCACGGGGCTCCCGGCAACACCAGTTGGCCGCTGAAAGCTCCGGATTGCACCAATGCCTCGAAGGCGCGGATAAGGCGCAGGTGGTTTTTGGCGGGATGCTCGAGTCTGGCAACATAGAGGAAAAACGGCTGCGCTAGATGCTTGCGTTGGCGGAAGGCAGCCACTGCGGCAGCAGTAGGGGGCTGGAACATCTGGTGATCAATGCCATTGGGCACGACCGTGACCCGCTCGGCGGGCACCTTCATGAACTGCACGATGTCCTTGGCGGTGGTTTCACTCACGGCGATAATCCGCTGGACGCGGCGTGCGAGCGCCGGCACCACCATGCGGCCGAAAATCCCCCGCGCGAAGTCATATTTTTCGCGCAGAATGAATGGGGCGCAATCGTGAATGGTCGCCACTTGCGGCACCGGGCAATGCCAGAGCATGCGTCGGTAGCTGGGGATGTGAACGAGTTCGATGTGGCGGCGTGCGAGCTGGCGGTCTAGATGCACTTGGTGCCACCACAAGTTGGCGGCACCGCCGGCCATGGAGGCAGGGATGGACAGCCATTGTTCGTCACCCAGCCATGGGAACAAGCTGCGATCCGCATCCAAGCCAGCGACAGAAAGCTGGATAGTGGGATGCTCGCGCAGTAGGGCTTCACTCAAAGCGATGACGTAGCGGCCGACGCCCGAGCGACCGCCTTGGATCATGCCGGCGGAGAGCAGCACGTTCATCGGGGCGGTTCTCCTTTCCACTCGGGAAGGATTTTGTCCAAGTGCAGCAGGGAAAGAATTTCGCGCACCCCGGGCCTCGCCCTGGCCAGAAACATTGTCCCACCCAAAGCCGCCATTGTCTTCCATGCCCGGATGAGTCCGCCAACCGCCCGGCTGTCGATGAAGCTTACCTCACTCAAATCCACCACCAGCGAGCGAATCGTCTCCGAATGATCGGAGATTGCTGCGTCGAGCAACGGCATCATCTTGTCATAGTAGGCTGCGTCTAGGGCGCAGTTGAACGAAACCCATACCACTCCGTCGGCCGTGGAAGCGTGCTGGCCACCACTGGTCTGCTGCGTCGCCACCCATGCCAGGGCTTCGGCTTCCGTCGCCAACATCGGAAACAGTGCCTCCATGCGCACCGCCTCGATGGCCGAGCGAAAGGCTACGGTGGGCCGTACCACCACCAACCATTGCTTCGCGCTCCGGCAGTTGCGTACCAGTGAGGCCAAGCGTCCCAGTCCGCTGCTATCCATGAAACTCACTCCTGATGCGTCCAGCATGATAGGCCGGGTCAGATCCGCAGGCAGAGGAGCGCCGGCGAAGCTGTTGTTGGGCAAGTCGCCACTCCAGATGATGCGGGTAAACACAGCAGTCGGAGCTGGTGCTGGAATCGCGGTGGGCTGGCAGGCAAGGCACTTGCGTCGGTGCTGTGAATGCGCTTGCCGCCACCCGGCGTCTATCAAAAAAAGGAAATCTTTGTAGTAGCGGGACGCCAAGCGGGCGGGACTGCCGGACATGCGCCAAAACCACTCCAACCCGGATTTTTGCATCCAACGTGGAGCCCGCACCTGTTTGCCGGTGATGAAATCCAGGCTGGCCCCCACACCGATGCTCAGCGGAATGCCGGTTTCCTGATGGTGGGCCCAAATCCAGCGCTCCTGCTTGGGGCAGCCCAGACAGACGAGCAGCAAGCGCGCTCCGCTGGCCTGCATTTTGGAGCAAAGCGCCTCGTTATCCCACTCAACGACGGCCCCGTGCGGGGGTGAGTCGATGCCGACCACCTTGAGCCCTGGATAACGGGCTTCAAGGATATCTTTTGCGACCAGCAGGGTTTCCCTGTCACTGCCAAAAAAATACACCGGGCACTCATCCTTGCCACAAATCTCCAATAGTTCGGGCACAAGGTCCGAGCCAGCGACACGTTCACGCAGCGGATGCCCTAACCAGTGCGACAGCCATACCAGTGGCATTCCGTCGCAAACAACCCGGTCCGCAAAAAATACGATTTTGCGCAAATCGGCGTCTTGATACGCCTGAGTGGTGAAATCCACGTTGGCAGTCACCAAGTAGCGGCAGTGTTTGCCCTGCATGGCCGTGCGGCAATATCTGAGGGTTTCCGCGAGGGTCAGATCGTGAAACGGCAGGCCCAACAAGACGGTCAGCGGCGGTTCCGGTTCGGGGGGGATCATGGCAGTGAGGGGGTTAGGGAATCAAGGCGGCTAGCGAGCCGGCTGCCGAGCGACCCCCAGGTGTAGCTTTCGAGGATGCGGGCCCTGCCGGAATAAGCGTGGCGGTGGCGAAGTGCGGGGTCATTGACGTACTTAAGCATGGCGTCGGCAAATTCCTCAGGCGTATCGGCGAGCAGCAAGTGCTCGTCGTGATCCAGCTCGAGGCCCTGCGCACCCAACCGGGTGGAAACGACCGGATTGGCCATTGCCAAGCCTTCGGCAATCTTTAAACGAGTGCCTCCACCAATCCTCAGCGGTACCACCTGAAGCCACGCCTTTTGATAGAACGGGCGAACGTCCGCCACCTCACCGACGAATTCCACCCCCGCCAGCGCTCCGTAAGCCCGCACCTTGGGATCTGGATTCTTGCCGACGAGCATCACTTTGAACTCAGGGCAGCGTGCCATCACCCGTGGATGAATCGCCGAGAAATACCAAGCCAGCCCATCGGTGTTGGGTGTGTAATCCAAGGCTCCGCAAAACAAGGCCGTCGGCTCGGATGTCGGCTGGCCCGGCCATTCGTCTGCATTGAAAAAGCCGACGTTCGCCCCGTTGGGCAACACCAACACCCGATCGCTCGGACCGAGTTGGTCCTCAAGAAATGTTGCGTCGTCCGGCCCGCAGACAACAGTCAGGGCGAGCTCACGGCGAACCTCCCGCTCCAGTTTCGCAATCTTGCCTAGGTTCTCCCGGCCCTTGAGCTTGGCGAACCATCCCTGCCGCAGCGTGCGCATCAGCTCGGTTTGGTATAACCAGTCCACCCGGCTGCGATCCATCACTCGTGCCCGGTGCTTCGGAAACACCGCTTTGACGTACGGCCACAGAACCAGATCACAAAAATCCACCACCGCATAGTCTTGGCCGGCAGTGAATTCCTTCAGCGCTGCGAGCACTGGCTCTGACCACCAGTGGCGCACCGTCACCGGCAACGGATGCCACAGTCTGTCCGTTAGAAAAGGTGCCCACGGCGGGTGTTGGAACGGCTCGAAATGCACCCGCCGACAAAATCCTTGGAAGCGTGCCAGATGTGAGGCATCCTCCGGTTCCGAGGACAAGCAAAACAGATCGACGTCGAAGTGCCCGGCCAGAGCCTCTGCCAAGTGATAGACACGCTGATAGGTTCCCCGCATCAGGGGGTAGGGCACATAGGGCAGGAAGATCAATAGGCGTTTCATCGGTTTATGCGTAAAATGCCCACCATTTGGCATACATCGCCTCCCAAGACTGGGGTTGCGACGTGTTCCCGGGTGGTCGGGGCAGAAAATCTCCTGCTTGCGCCACTCCTCCAAAACTCAGCCCGAGTAAACAAGGCAAGGCCCGCATCAAGGCCGCCCGCGGGTAGTCGCCGGGCGGTCGCAAGCCGCCGCCGCGTTGGAGCCGGTCGCGCAGGGCCAGTCCCAGGTTGGTGGCAAGCGACGTGTGGTGAAGCAAGCGGGGGAGCGCCAAGTATTGGGTAAAATCCGCCAACGGCCGCTGTAGGCGGTGCTGCTCGACCATCAAATACAGTGTGCCCCAGGCGGCTACGAGTTGTTGGGATTGGGCCTCGAGTTGCGACCACGTCTGGCCGTCTGCAAATGGTTGGAATTTGAAAGCCACGCCTTCCGCATGCCACTGGCGCAAGCCCGCGAGAGCCTCTGGCAACTCGGTCGCCGCCAAGCGTGCGGCTCGTTCGCGGCATTTCGGGGAGTATTGGCCATGAAGGCACAGCCAGGCGTCGCCCAGGGACAGTTTGAGTTTGGCGTGGTTGCGGATGACAAACGCCAGCTCCGCTTCGCGGCCCATCCGGCAGTTGGAAAAAAATAGCCCGCTGCCCCGGTTCCAGAG
>JBAXCM010000081.1:0-12373 GCA_037141475.1 Verrucomicrobiota bacterium
GTTGCGGTCGAGGGCATTTTCGCCGCGGACGATGGCTTCGAGGCGGGTGAGTTTATCTGTGGCGGACGAGCCGCGGCTGGAGTCGGGGTGGGCGGTTCTTTTGGAACTGGCAGCGGAGTGGTCGGCGGAATTGGCGCTGCGGGAGCTTGAGCGCAGGGAGGGGTTGCGGGGATCGGAGGGATCAGGCGCGTCGGTGGAACCTGGAGAGGTGAATTTGCCAACGAGGAATCCGGCGGTTGCGATCAAGATGGCTGCGGCAATGGTGTTGGCTGGAGACAATTTCATAAGGACAGATGAAGGTTCAGGGCAGGCTTTGTGACCCATTTACCGATTCAAAGCGCCGAATATTTCTGCAAATATCCCTCAGAGCCCGGGCGGAGCGCTTCCTTGAGCCCCAATGTGACGGTGGCGCAGCGGCTCGTTACATGGCGAATTTGTCACATATTGCAACGTGGCACTCGTTCGATTTGGGGTATCCATATGGCCGCGATGTTGATTCTCCCACAATCGAAGCCCCCACCGACCCATGTGATTCACGACGCCATTTTCAAGCGCGTGCATGGGTCGAACCTTGTCTATAACACATGCTGGGAAGACCCCCGCCTGGATCGGCAAATGCTCAATCTCCAGCCCGATAGCCGCCTGGTTATGATCACCAGCGCCGGCTGCAACGCCCTAGATTATTTGCTGGACGAGCCAGCGGAAATCCATGCCGTGGACGTTAATCCCCGGCAAAACGCTCTGCTGCAGCTCAAAATCGCGATGATCCTGCGGGATGATTTCGATGACTTGTTCCGCCTCTTTGGCCATGGCTTCCATCCCAAATTTGCCACCATGCTGGATGGAATGAACGGCACCCTCAGCCAGGATGCGCGGCGCTACTGGGAATCCAAAAGCCATTACTTCCGTAGCACCCCAATGAATCCATCGTTCTATTATCGTGGAACTGCCGGTCAAATGGCATGGCTTGCACTGCAGGTATTCAAGAGCACCAGCAGCAAGGTGCGCGACTATCTGACCGATCTTCAGCACGTCACCAGTCTTCAAGACCAGCGCATCCTCTATGAAGCGGTTCGACCGGCACTTTGGAATGGAGTCGTCACCTGGTTGCTGCGCCAACCGATGGCAATGACCATGCTGGGCGTGCCGCAATCCCAACTCCACTTGATTGAATCGCAGTTTGAGGGTGGTATCACGGGTTATCTTCAATCAAAATTGGAATATGTGCTTACCAAGATCCCCTATTCAGATAACTATTTCTGGCGGGTCTATCTGACGGGACGCTACACGCGCAGCTGCTGTCCCAATTATTTGCGGGAGCGATACCAACCGGCACTGCAGGCGTCTGTTGATCGCCTAACCACCCACAATACAAGCATCGCCAACTTTTTGCGCGAGCAGCCCGGCCGCTACACCCACTATGCACTGCTGGACCATCAAGACTGGCTGGCCGCAAACCAACCCAAAGCGCTGGCCGAGGAATGGCGGCTGATATTGGCAAACAGCGAGCCTGGAACGTGTATTCTGATGCGCTCGGCCGGCCCTGAGATCAACTTCATCCCGGAGTTTGCGCAGCGGCGTCTGCTACTCAATCCGACGATGGCCGCGAGACTGCATTCACAAGACCGCGTAGGAACTTATGGCTGCACGCTGCTAGCCCACATCATGCCATGAGTGCCTCTAGCCTAAGTTATGCTTCCCTCAAAGACTACTATCGTTGGCATGCCCGCATCTATGATCTAACCCGCTGGGCATTTCTCTTCGGCAGAGCCCGCGTTATCCAGCGCGTTTCCGACCACATGAGCTCTCCCGCTCGCATTCTTGAAATCGGCTGTGGCACCGGGAGCAATCTGGCGGCCTTGGCCCAGCGTTTCCCTCATGCGCAGATCACTGGTCTGGACCTATCCTCAGACATGCTCGAACGCGCCAAATCCAAAGTGGAATGTTTCGGCTCGCGGATGGTCCTGCTCCATCGGGCTTATGATGCACCAGTTGCGACCGACGCCAAGTTTGATATCATTATCTTCAGCTATTCACTGTCGATGATCAATCCGGGATTCGACGATGTCTTGCGAATTTGCAAAACTGACTTGAGCCCAACAGGCGTCGTCGCGGTGGTGGACTTTCACGATTCGCGCTGGACATGGTTCCGGCGCTGGATGGGCGTCAATCATGTGCGCATGGACGGCCACCTCTTGGCGGAACTCAATCGCCATTTCGATGGTCACCTCTGCCAGATTCAGTCGGCTTATGCCACCCTGTGGCGTTATCTCCTTTACATCGGGAAATGCAGCTGATCCACGCAGAGACCCCTGCTTTCGACCCGTCTTCGAAAACAATGTGTCGAAATTGTCGCAATCAGCCAGTTGTCAACCAACTATGTTAGATAGTACTTTGACCGCCTGAACGGTTGCTTGCGCGATCAATATTCATTGCCGATTGCTCCCACATACTCGTGGATGCCCACATTGGGTGCATCTGATCCGCAACTCACCGTTTAACCCAACATACACAACCAAATTATGAAACAATACTACAAATATCACTGGCTCCGCTCCGCCCTCTTCAACGCTGCCCTCGCAAGTATGACCGGACTATGCTCACCCATGGCGCATGCCGCATTTAGTTTCACCGGCATCGCTGCTGGTGACGCAACAAGTGATAGCGTGATCGTTTGGACGCGGGCCGCCGACGATGCGTCGCCGGTCACTGCCACTGTGACGCTGTCGATCGCCACCGACAACGCGATGACTAACATCGTCGCCAGCACCGGCGGCACGACAGCTGCCTCCAACGACTACACCCTTAAATTCAGCACGAGCGGGCTGCAACCCTCCACGGTCTATTTTTATCAATTTGTGTCGGGAGCCACCACCAGCAATATTGGAAGGTTCAAGACCGCGCCAGCCGCCGGGGCCGTGGTGCCGGTTCACTTCGGATTCAGCGGTGATGTTGACGGTCTGATGCGGCCCTATGCGCTGGCCAGCACATTGCCAGGCCAAGCGCTCGACTTCTATGTGAACCTCGGCGACACAATTTATGAGAATGCCAGCAACGTTGCTGGCAATGCTGCGACTCCGTATTTGAATTCGCCATCGGTGACGCTTTCGGGCTCTACTGCAAGTCTCAACGGGGTGCCGGCAGCCGGAACCACCTTTGCGACGCAGGCGCAGTTGTTTGCCGACTACTCGAAAAAGTACCGCGAGCAATTCCTGCCTGTAAATATAGGCGGTCAGAACTGCCTGAAGGACTTTTACGCGGGCCAGGGCAATTACACGCTGCTAGACAACCATGAATTGGGCAATCGTCAGTACATCAACGGCGGCGCACCCGCCGGCGGATCTGTGGGCGGTGCAGCAGGAAACGATATGCCTACTGGACGCGGCGTCGATGCCCGCGCCAATGGGACTGGCAATGTCGGCAATATCAATGATGCCAACTCCTCGGCCAGCGACTATATGAACCGCTCCGCAGGCTTTCAAACGCTCCAGCAGGTCTATCTGAACTATCAGCCGATCGCCGAGCGCGGCAGCATCAATTCTCCTTCAGACCCGCGGTCGCACGGGACTAAGCAATTGTATTTCGCCCAGTCATGGGGAAAGAACGCCTTGTTCATCAATGTGGACGACCGTTCGTATCGTGATATCCGCATCAAGACCGCCGACGGCAGCGCCGACGACACGGGTAGCCGCGCGGACAATCCGAACCGCAGCTATCTTGGTGCAACACAGTTGGCTTGGCTCCAACAGACGCTGCTTGCCGCACAAAACGCCGGCACGCCTTGGAAGTTCATCGCCGTCTCTAACCCCATCGATCAAATCGGCCCGATCGGCGGTGCTTTGAGTGGCATCACAGCCGCCTCCATGGCTTCCTACAGCGGTAACGCCGCTTACGGCCCGGTGGCTGCAGACGGCGGAAAAGCCTGGGTCGGCGGCTATCGCGCCGAGCGCAATGCCCTGCTCAAATTCATCGCCGAGCACCAGATCACCAACGTCGTGTTTCTATCGACAGACGACCATCAGAACCGGATCAACGAATTGCTCTACTCGCCGAGTGGCAGGACCGGACCCGGCTCCCCCGGCTTCTCTCAGTCCGACTATAAGAAAGTCCCCTATTGCTTCGAAATCGTTTGCGGACCTCTCGGTGCTACCGGCCCCGATCTGTTCCTGAACCATGACTTTGCCCATATCAAGGGCGCTACCGACTTGATCGCCAACGCCCAGGCCGCCGCCGGAGTTGACACCATCGGCCTGCAAGGGTATCCGGGATTGCACAATGTCGTTCGCGAAGGCGATCCCAACGCCTCAACCAATCCGCAACCGGTGGATTTCTACAGCCCTGACACATTTAACTACAATCTCCTGGACGTCAGCGCCGATGGCAAGACCCTAACGGTGAAGAGCATTGGGATCAACTCCACAGCACAAAACAGCGCCTCGGAATACAACGCCGCCAGCAATCCCGCACGTGAGATCTTCAGCTTTCAGGTGGATGCTGCCGATCCCCTCGCCGGGATCGATCACATCATCGTTGTCTATCAGGAAAATTGGTCCTTTGACGGTCTCTACGGCAGCTTCCCCGGTGCCAATGGAAGGGCCAATGCCAGCGCGGCCTCCCTCAACCAGATTGACCGGCTCAGCGGCAACCTGCTCGCCAACGAGTTGGGAACCAACAACTACAACAATCCGTCGAAGACCTCGCCGTTGCAGAACACGCCGCCACAGCCGTTCAATGCCGCCGGAGCCATCGACACGGCATTCCCGGCAGGCCTCAACACGCTTCAGCCGTTCAATGCCGCGAGTTATATTGCACCAACCGCTACCACAGGTGACATCTTCCATCGCTATTGGCAGGAACAATTCCAGACCTATGGTGTCGTGCAGACAGCACCCGGCGTGGATGCCGAGGCTGGCAACAACAGCGGCTTCATGAGCTGGAGCGATAACCCAGGCATGGTCATGAGTTATTATGATGCAACAAACCTGCCGGAAGGATTGCTCGCACAGCAGTACACGATGTGCGACAATTTCTTCCACTCGGCGTTTGGTGGCTCGTTCCTCAACCATCAGTTCCTCATTGCTGCCGCACCGCCGGTATATACCAATATGCCCACAGGCAACAATGGCAACATCGCCTATCTTGATGGCAATGGGGTGTTCGTGCTTAACTCAAGCGGTGCCAGTGCCGGCAAGATCGTCCGGGATGGCAACATCACCCCGGTGGCCGGAGACCAAATCAGCGTGACACTCAATGGAGTCCCCAACACGCCTGTCACGCTCGGCGCGGCCAACGCCCAGGTGTTTGCAGGCAATATCGGCACCACCTTCGACAAGCACTACGCGGTCAATACGATCTTTTCCGCCAACCTGCAGTCACATGGGTCGAGCCTGAGTTCACTCAACTTGCTGCCCTCGCAAAACAACACCAATCCGGCCGGTCCAGACTATCACATCAACATCGGCGACTTGCTCGATGCCGCCAGTGTCTCGTGGAAGTGGTATTCGGGTGGCTGGGAGCAAGCATTGCAGAGTTCGCCTAACAACCCAATCACGCAGGGCGCACCAGCTGCTCCAAATCTGTTCCAATGGCATCACCAAGCGTTTGCCTTCTTCGAGAAATCGAAGCCGTTCGACGCCAGCAAACCCGACGGACGCAACCCCTATGCCGCTGCTCATTTGCAGGATGAAACGGTTCTCTACACCGACATTGCCAGCAGCACGCTTCCGGCGGTCTCGTTTGTGAAGTTCCTAGGCCCCGACAACGAGCATCCCGGCTACGCTTCGCTCCAACAAGGGCAGCAGCACGTCGCCGACCTCGTCGCTAAGGTCCAGGCCAATCCCGCACTTTGGGCACACACCGCCATCATCGTCACCTATGACGAGCACGGCGGCCGCTGGGACCACGTCACCCCACCGCAGCGCGACATCTGGGGCCCGGGCGTCCGGGTACCCACCATCGTGATTTCGCCGCTGGCCAAACAGGCCTACGTCGATCACACGCAATATGATACCTCCTCGGTGCTGAAGACGATCGAACAGCGCTTCCGTTTGCCATCGTTGAACGCCACAGATGCGGGTGTCAATAGCTTGGCCGGTATCTTCACCACCACCCGGGTGACCCGCAGCGGATTCACCTACGACCGGCGTAGTGGCAAAATGGTGCAACAAATTACGGTGACAAACAACGGTGCCACTCCATTGGTCGGCCCCATTGCTGTGGCCTTCGATAACCTGTCAGTTACAACCTCGCTAACAAATGCCAGCGGCACCACAGCCAATGGTGCCCCGTTGGGCAGCCCGTATGTAACGCTCTCCGGTGCCGATTTGGCCCCGGGTGCCTCAGTTAGTGCAGTGCTCCAGTTCACCCGGCCAGCCACCGGCGGAATCAGCTACGGTGCCCGCGTCATCACCGCAACCGTCAATCCCTAATCGAATCACAACTTCCGGGCGGCGTTCCATCCACCGCCCGGAATATCTTAGAAGTCTCCGATCAAATACAAACCATAGACCTATCGAACCAATGAAAATCATCGCTCCAAAATCGTTTCAATCCCACGGGTTACTGGCATGTGCCGGTCTCCTCCTCGCCGCCGCAGTCAGCCAGGCCGCGGTCTATCATATATCCATCGACACAACGGCGTTCACACTGCCTGCCAACTTGGGCTCTGCGCCCTATTCGCTGGACCTTCAATTGAACGCTGGTGACACGCTCAATAACAATACTGCTGTTGTTAGCAATTTTACCTTCGGCGGTGGCAGCGGAGCCATTGGCGTCGCCAATGGGTTTGGTGGGGTCAGTGGCGACCTCGCATCAGCGGTCACTTTGAGCGACAGCAGCCAGTTCAACGAGTTCTATCAAGCATTCGGTGCCGGGACATCTCTATCGTTTGACTTGTCCCTGACCCAAGTGGTTGGTGCGGGCCTCACACCGGAGGGTTTCTCGATTGGCATTCTCGATGGCACGCTGGCAAACATTCCGACCAATGGTTTGGGCAACACGTTGCTTATGGCGAATATTGATACCACCAACCCTCTGAGCATCGGGCAACTTAACCTCGCTTCCGGTACCGGGGATTTTGCCACCGTCAGTATTACAGCCGTGCCTGAGCCGACGACGACCCTTTGCACGCTTCTGGCCGGCGGTGCAGCCGTGATCCGCCGCCGCCGCCTTGCCTAACTGTCTGTTTGTGGTGGGCGCTCACCGCATAACCAATGATCATCAAGCCAGCCCTGGCAGCGGGGCTGGCTTTTTGAGTCTTTTCAAAGGCCCTGAATGCCGTTCTACTACAGATGGCTTGCAATGCGGATCGGGAAGCCGGTAAGTATTGTGTCAAGATTGTTACATGCGATTTATTGCTAAGGACGGGCAAAACAATCCATTAATTTCGTGAGCGCTTATGCGTCCCCACATACCTAACTCGAGATCTCACCTACCGAGATAGGCGAGAAACACAGAAAATAGACACTTGAATTCGTGAACACCAAAAACAACACCATCCGCCGCGGCTTGCCGTCGGTCATTATCCTAGCAGCGTCGGCGACGACGTCTGTATTTGCGCAAAGTCCGGCGATTTTCACGCCCGGCAACCTAGTCCTGAGCCGAAGCACATACGAGGCACCCGCCAGCGCAGTGCTATTTCCCGGCCTGTTACCCAACGGAGCAGGATCGGTCGCTGATGCTACCTATCCGGGCGTCTTTGACAATGAGACGCCGGATGCCGCCTTTGGAATCACCTCGCCGATTTGGCTGGATCAACTGACTCCCGCCGGAGTTGTATTGAATTCGCTAGACCTGACTGCTATGTTGGCTGCGGTGCCGAGCAATGGCGTGGCCAATATCTCCACCAGTTTCCCGTCAAAGTCTGAACTTGGCCTTACCGTGACGCCTGATGGCACTGCGATTACCTTCATGGGCTATAACTCAGCGATCAATCAGCTTGACGTATCTAACTCGAATACCGTCAACCATCTTGATATTACCAATCCGGTGAACGCTATTTCACCGCTATTCCATGACCGCACGATCATCGAGGTGAACTATCATGGATCCGTGCTGGCAACGCCCACACACGCCTATTCCGGCAATAACGGCCGAAACGTGGTGTCAGGGGGGGCGAACGGACTATACTACATGGTTGGCAACGCGGGCAACAACGGCGGCAGCGCCACTTTTGCCACAGGCACGGTGGCGATCTCCGCCGGCAACAATGTTGTAAATCTCTCCGGAACTTCGACCACCGCCAACCTGTTCGTTGGCACGCCATTCAGCGGCACAAATATCCCGACCGGTGCATTTGTAACCTCGGTGGCATCGACCACACAGTTCACGATCAGCGCCAATGCAACCGGTGCTGCCATCGGGAGCTACGTCGCCAATGAAGGTGCGGTTCAGTTGCCGGGACTTAACTTCCTCCCGGGCAATCCGCTCGCGACAATCAACACATCATTTTATGACACTTCCAGGCTCACCGTGAGTATGCCTGTGACGGGAACGAACATTCCAAGCGGCACATATATCCAGTCAATCGGCAGCGCGACGCAGGTCACCCTCAGTGCCAATCCGACGGGCAGTTCTGTGGCTAGTGCCAGTTATACGGCAGGCCTGCCGAGTTCGATGCTCAGTGACAACACCGGCGTCCAAATGATTGCCCGAGGTGGCAGTGGCGACAGCACGGTGGTGGGCAAGACGCAGGGCGTCTATGGCGCGTCGAGCGGCTATCAACGTGGTTTCAGCGTGACCCAAATCGCCGCTGCAGCAGATAAGTCGGGCAAGGACGATAACTTCCGCGGTGAGACGAGCTACAACAACACGCTCTATGTGACCAAGGGCAGCGGCGGCAATGGTTTTGACGCTGTCTATCAAGTGAATCCAACCGGCGGTGCCTACGTGGTTCCCGGCACGAGTGCGGGGTTGCCTACTGCCGCCACGGCCGCGACTGCGAGCATTAATCCGCTCCCGGGTTGGCCGGTGACGAGCACTGGCAAGAACGAGCTCAAGGTGCCAGGGGCGAGCACGCCGACCGTCAATCATCCATTTGGCATCTGGTTTGCTAACGACACGACGCTCTATGTTGCCGACGAGGGTGGACCGACCTTGTCCAATGCAGCCCAAGGGGGGCTGCAGAAGTGGACATGGGATGGAGCCAAGTGGAACCTCCGCTATACACTGACGAACGGTGCGCTTACCGGTAGCACGCTGGCAAATAGCACAAGCGGTGGAACCCCATATAGCGTCACTGATGGCACCCATTCTGTCACACCGAGCGCTGTCGGCTTGCGCAATATCTCTGGTCGGGTAAACGGCGACGGCACGGTCACCATCTTCGCGGTGACATCGACGATCAGCTCGCTGGTCGATGTCGGGGCTGATCCCAATCAACTGGTCGAGGTCACTGATAACCTCGGCTTCACGAGTGCGGCGCAGGCCGCAGGCGAGGTGCTAACTGTCATCAAGACGGCACAGTATGCAGAAGTGTTGCGTGGTATTGCGTTCATTCCGGGCCGCATCAGTGTATCGCGGGGCGGCTTCACCTTTGACCGGCGTGCAGGTAAATTCGTGCAACAGATTACCCTTACCAATGACTCATCATCGGTCATTACCGGGCCGGTTTATCTGGCGCTCGACAACCTGAGTTCTAACGCCACGCTTGGCGGTGCGGGCGGCACAACCACCAACACATTGCCGATGGGCAGTCCCTATGTGGTGGCAGTCGCCAACGGTGCAACTCTGCAGCCCGGCTCATCACTCCCGGTGGTCCTTCAGTTTTCGAACCCATCGAGGGTCGCGATCACCTATTCTGAACGGGTAATCACTGGTGTCGCCTTGCCCTGATATAGTGAGGCTTCGCTTCAGCCGTCAGACTTGAACACCGAAACATGGGACTTACTTAACTCGAAACACTGCCGGCCTTCAAGGATTCTAAAGGTCCGGTGCCACGACCGCGCGACGTTCTATCCGTCGCGCGGTTTTAGTTTTATGTGACAAAATTGTCACAATTTACGGTTCAATTTGGGTCCTTGTCGAGGGTACCCTTGGCTCCGGCTTGCCTTCTTGAAAAGCAATAGTTGATGCCGTTAGGGCACCTCATTATGAGGCATCATGAAGTCTGGTGCCTTGTTCTTGAGGAAAAACCTCACTCGTTTCATGAATCTCCGCCATATTGTCCTGCTGCTCACCGGCATTTTCTTTGCCGTGCTGCTGGGAATCGGGTGGCTGCAGCACATGACGGTTGTGCGGATGCATCAAGAGGGCATCAGTGCTGTCATGCGGGCGTCCAAATACGAAGTGACGGCCTTGCGGGCGCAGGTGGCATTTAAGAAGCAGGTCCAAGAGTGGAAGAACGTGCTGATCCGCGGCCACAATCCGGACGACCGGGCGAAGTATTGGCAATCGTTCTTGCAGGAAGAGGCGAGTACGCGCGGATTGGTTGAGGAGATTGCGTGGTGTTTTCCTCAGTCCTCACAGATTGGAGCGCTGGTTTGCGAGTTTTTGGATGAGCATCGGAAGTTGGGGGATAGGTACCGGAGCGCGTTGCTGGTATTCAGTGATGGGTCGAACCTCGCCTACCAGCGATCCGACGCCTTGGTGCGAGGTCAGGATCGGAAACCGACCAATCTATTTGATAAGGTCTTGATTTTGGTCGAGGAGGAAAGAGCCAATACCATCCTGAGGACTAACACGGAACTGGCACAGAAGGAGCGGTGGTCTCGCTGGTACGCTGCCGGTGCGGCCGGCACTGCCATGCTAGTGCTTTTGCTGGCCATGTCCAAATGGATCACCAGGCCGGTCAATGCGGCGATTCACCAGGCTCATTGCATTGCCGATGGAGACTTGGATATCAGAATCAAGGAGGGCTCCATCCTTGAGATTCGCAATTTGCAACTGGCTCTCAACAGCATGGCCGCCCAAATCAAAGCCAGTTATGCGAGTATCGAGGCGTCAAACCAGGAGTTGATTATCGCTCGTGACATCGCCGTCGAATCTTCGCAACTCAAGAGCCAGTTCCTAACGAACATGAGCCATGAAATCCGCACGCCCTTGAACGGAGTGATCGGGATGACTCGTTTGCTATTGGCCGGCTCGCTCTGCAGCGAACAGCGGGAGTACGCCCAAATGGCTCACGCCAGCGGGAAGATGCTTCTGAAACTCATCAACGACATCCTTGACTTCTCAAAGATCGAGGCCGGCAAACTTGACTTGGAAATGTTAGACTTCAGCCTGCCCGGCCTGCTGAATGAAATCACCGATTTGCTCACAATCTCCGCCCGAGCCAAGGGTCTCCAGTTCAGTTGCACGATTGCCCCGGGCACCCCGGAGTTATTGCATGGCGACCCCGCACGCTTGCGCCAAGTGCTCGTTAATTTGGCCGGCAATGGCATCAAGTTCACCGAACACGGAGAGGTAATCGTTCATGTAAGTCGAATTACGGCCAGTGCCAGCGGCACAGTTTTGCGCTTTTCGGTGCGCGACACGGGTATCGGCATTCAGGCGGACAAACAGGTCTTATTGTTTGAAAAGTTTAGTCAGGTGGACGCATCGACGACCCGGCATTACGGTGGATCGGGTTTGGGATTGGCCATCTCCAAACAACTCGTCGGCCTCATGGACGGTGAGATTGGTGTCTCAAGTGGGGTTGGTCAAGGGTCTGAGTTTTGGTTTACCGCTTGTTTTGCCACTGCCCTGAGGTCCGTACCGGCAGCGCTGTCAGCGCCGGTGCCGCAACCTGCGCCTTCGGCACCCATACCGGGTCACTGGCCGAACCTGCGGGTGCTGCTGGCCGAGGACAACCTGATCAACCAAAAGGTGGCAGCAGGTTTTTTGCGCAAAATGGGGCTGCAGGTGGATGTGGTGGGCGACGGCCGAAAGGCCGTTGATGCCATCGCCACGACCGCCTATGACCTCGTGCTCATGGATATGCAAATGCCTGGGATGGACGGACTGGAGGCCACGCGTTTGATCCGGGCTGCCCACACTGGAGCCAGTCAGCCCAGACTTCCTATCATCGCCATGACAGCCAATGCCATGCAGAAAGACAGGGATAGATGCTTGGAGGCGGGCATGGACGACTACCTCTTCAAGCCTATCACCCCTGAGTCGCTGGCATCCATGCTTGAGCGTTGGCTGCCAGCACCACGTCACATCGATTCGTTGACACTGTAATTTTTTTTCAGGCAGCCTTGAGCTTCAATGTGACAACCTTGTCACACTCGAAGGATTCGCCGACCGTTGAGAGATTCCTATTTTGGAAGTGCAGCCGCACCTTACCCCATTCAAGAATGCTTGAAATCAAGCATCCTCGAAGATCGTCATGGTGTGACCGCCCCCAATCAAGAGGGGGACTAACGCATCCGAATTGAATTTGGCAGATCAGCGC